>JAHHUB010000067.1 GCA_020024175.1 Oscillospiraceae bacterium
TAAATATTTATTGTAAATATTTAAGTTTCTTGCTATAATGGAAAAACAAACTACAGTAAATTTTAAAGCAATTTGTAAAATTATATTAATAACTTTATAGATTGTTTGTGTAAGGAGTGATGATATGCGTCAAAAACAAAAAAGAGAAAGCATTATGAGTATGCTCAAAAGCAAATACATAAGAAGCTTTTTCAAAAAGTATTGGGTAAGCTATCTGTTGGGACTTTTGTTTCTTGTAGGTATTGACTATGGACAAACGATATTGCCTCTTATAATAGGTGATGTTATCGATGGATTGGGATTTCATACTATTGATGTAACAAATATCGGTATACAGATTTGGAGAATTCTGTTCATAGCATTGCTCATAGTTTTGGGAAGAGTAGCTTGGAGATATTTTATATTCGGCACTTCCAGAAAAATTGAGAGAGATATAAGAAATGATATGTTCTCCCATTTGGAAAAACTTTCCCCCAGATATTACAGTGAACACAAAACCGGCGAAATTATGGCATATGTAACCAATGACTTGGAAGCAGTAAGAAACTCTATGGGTCAGGGCATTATGATGCTTTTTGATGTTGTGGCTATGGGGATTTTTACTGTTTATAAAATGGTTACCGAAGTAAATGTGAGCCTTACTCTTTTTGCGGCACTGCCTTTACTGCTCATATCATTAACAAGTGTGGTTTTAGGTCCCAAAATGTTCAGACTTTTTTCCGACAGACAGGAATCTTTTGCAAAGGTTTCCGACTTTGTTCAGGAAAATATATCCGGTATAAAAGTAATAAAAGCTTTTGACCAGGAAAAAGAAGAATTAAAAGCATTTGATGAAATAAACAAAGATTATTTCAATAAAAATATGGTGCTGATGAAACTTCAGGCAGGTATGCGTCCTATTATGACATTCATATCCGGGCTTTCTATGGCTATTGCTATCGGATACGGCGGTTATCTTGCAATTCACGGAATAATCACCACAGGTAAATTTACTGCATTTGTGCAATATTTGAGTATGCTTGTTTGGCCTATGATGGCAGTGGGTATGGTAATCAATATGATTACACAGGGATCTGCAGCATTAAAAAGAGTTGAAACAGTTTTGGCAGAACCTGTGGAAATTAATGATAAAAACACTGATCCTTCCATTACTTCATATGATGGTTCAGTTGAATTTAAACACCTTAACTACAAATACCCCGATGGCGACCAAAATGTTCTTAATGATATTACATTTAAGATTGAAAAAGGTCAGACTTTGGGTATTGTGGCAAGAACAGGAAGCGGAAAGACCACACTTATAAACCTTTTGCTTAGACTTTATAATGTGGACAGAGGATGTATTTTCCTTGGCGGTCATGATATTATGGATATTCCCCTTAAAGTTCTCAGAGAAAATATAGGCTATGTAACACAGGAAAACTTCCTTTTTTCAGATACAATCAGAAATAACATAGACCTCAGCAATGGTAATTTGGGTATGGAAATTATCAAAGAAGCAGCCGAATTTGCCTGTGTACATGACAATATAGTGGAATTTAAAGAAGGTTATGACACAGTAGTAGGTGAGAGGGGAGTTACTCTTTCCGGCGGTCAAAAGCAAAGAGTGGCTATGGCCAGAGCTCTTATTAAAGACCCGGAAATTCTTATTTTGGATGACTCTGTATCAGCAGTTGATACAAATACCGAAGAACAAATCTTAAACCATCTTGCCAATGAAAGAAAGAACAAGACAAATATTATAATTGCTCACAGAATTTCCACATTGCAGAATGCAGATAAGATTATAGTAATTGACAACGGAAAAATTATCGAAGAAGGTACCCACGAAGAACTGGTTAAAAACGACAAACTGTACAATTCTCTGTATCAGAAACAACTGCTTGAAAAAGATATAGATGAGGAGGCGTAAAGGCTATGGCAAAAACAGAAAAAAAGATTAAAAGAAACAGACACACCGTAGCAAGACTGCTCAAATATGCAAAACCATATATATGGTGGTTTGTTTTGGCAGTGGTTGTTATACTCTGTGTTGTAGGATTAAGACTTACACAACCTGCTCTTATCGGTAAAGCTACCGACATCATTGTTGATGCTGTAGGCGGAGGAAATGTCAGTGAAGCTACCAGACAGGTTATAGGAATAGGTATAACGTATATTATAGTATTATCAGTTATGCTGCTGCTCAACTATTTCCAATCCATGCTTTTGGCTTATATAGGCCAAAAAGTAATTTACAGGGTCAGAATGGATGTATTTGAACATCTTGACAGACTTTCCATCGGGTTTTTCAATAAAACTCCCAATGGTAAATTAGTTACCCGTGTTACCAATGATGTAGAAACTTTGAATGAAATGTATACCAGTGTTATTGTAAGTATTGCCGAAAGTGTGTTTATGCTGGCAGGTATTATAATTACAATGCTGAGATTTAATGTTAAACTTTCACTTCTCACTTTTACAGTTATTCCTTTTATTGTTTTGTTCACATGGATTTACAATGACTTAGCCGAAAAAAATTACAGCAAAATAAGAAACAGAATTGCCAAAATAAATTCGTTTTTGTCCGAGCATATAACAGGAATGAAAATTGTACAAATTTTTGCCATTGAGGACAAAACAATGGATAAGTTCTCTGAGGACAGCGAAAATCTCAGAAAACAGCATATGATTCAAATAGGAATGTATTCCATTTATGGTCCGTTAAACTATATGCTTAAATTTATAGCTACAGCTTTGCTCATTTATTTTGGCGGAAAAGCTTATTTGGCAGGAGAAATTACCTTAGGTACAATAGTGCTTTTTGAAAACTACATAGGCAGATTTTTCGACCCGATTATGGATATTGCAGAACAGCTTAATGTAATACAGTCTGCTACAGCGGCAGCAAATAAGATATTTGACCTTTTGGATGAAGAAATTGAAATAAAAGAAAAACCGGATGCCATTGAACTTAAAGAAATTAAAGGTGAAATTGAATTTAAAAATGTTTGGTTTGCCTATGAAGGTGAAGACTGGATTTTAAAAGATGTTTCCTTTAAAGTAAAACCCGGTCAGAATGTAGCTTTTGTAGGTGCAACAGGTGCAGGAAAGACCACTATTCAAAACCTGATAACCAGGTATTATGATATTCAAAAAGGTGAAATTTTACTGGATGGTATCAATATTCAGGATATTAAAATTCAGTCTCTCAGAAATAATATTGGTCAGATGCTTCAGGATGTGTTCCTGTTTACAGGTGATGTAAAGAGCAATATACGCCTCAGAAACCAAGAAATTACCGATGAAGAAATTGTAGAAGCATCTAAATATGTAAATGCAGACGACTTTATTTCTAAGCTGAAATATGGCTACGATGAACCTGTAAGTGAAAGAGGAAGTTCTTTCTCAGCAGGTCAAAGACAGCTTATTTCCTTTGCAAGAACTTTGGCTTTTAAACCAAAAGTGCTTATTTTGGACGAAGCTACTGCTAACATAGACACCGAAACAGAAGAACTTATACAGGATGCTCTCAACAAGATTATGGAAGGAAGAACCACTCTTGTTGTGGCACACAGACTTTCCACAATTCAAAATGCCGATAATATTATTGTAATGCACAAAGGTAAAATTGTGGAACAGGGTAACCATCAGGAATTGCTCTCCAAACACGGTATGTACCACAAGCTTTATAAACTCCAATATGAACACGCATCAAAACAGTAAGTTTAATAAGTTGTAACAGGCAATAGAATAAAACATTTTTGATTACTCCCGCAAAATTCAGATTAATTCTCACAAAAGAGAAAATTTGAGTTTTGCGGGAAATTTTTTATTTTTATATAAAAACCACTTGACAAACCATAAAAAAGGATTATAATAAAATCAAACAGTTGAATAACTGTTCAACTAAAGAAGGGATGAAAATTAAATTGGCAAAGAGTGAATATAGTTGTGACTGCACTGTCATACACAGTGAAGTATTGGATAAAGTAAGAGAAAAAATGCTGCCAAAAGACACTTTTGACAGAGCTGCGGAGTTTCTCAAAATATTGGGTGATAACACTAGGTTTAGGATTATTTGGGCATTAAATCAGCATGAAATGTGCGTATGTGATTTGGCAAATTTGTTGGATATGACAAAATCGGCAGTTTCCCATCAGCTCAGAACTTTGAGGATTTCCAATCTGGTAAAATACCGCAAAGAGGGTAAAACTGTTTACTATTCATTAGCTGATGACCATGTAAAAAATATGCTGGAAGCTGGACTTTCTCATGTTCACAAATAAAATTTATATAAAAAAGGAGAAATTATCATGAAAAAAAATTACAGACTTGTAGGACTTGACTGCGCTAACTGTGCCGCAAAAATGGAAAGAAAAATAAACACTATAAAAGGTGTAAACGAAGCTGTGGTAAACTTTATGACTACAAAACTCATACTTGATATTGATGATGAAAACAGTGAAGAAATTTTGGAAAATGTAAAAAAAGCAATTCAAGATGTGGACAAAGATGTAGAAATGAAAAGAGCTTAATTTTACATAAAAGGGGATGGTCATGGTGAAAAAGTCATGGATTAAAATAGCTTTATGTGTATGTTTGCTGGCAGCAGCAATTTTTACGGAAGATATAAACCACTTAATAAGTTTTGCTTTATATCTGGCGGCTTATCTTGTTGTGGGTTATGATGTGGTAATGAAAGCCGTCAGCAACATAATGAGAGGAAAGGTTTTTGATGAAAACTTCCTTATGAGCTTAGCTACAATAGGAGCTTTTTCCATAAGAACTTATCCCGAAGCTGTTTCTGTAATGCTTTTTTATCAGTTGGGCGAAATGTTCCAAAGCTATGCAGTTAATAAATCAAGAAAATCCATAGCTCAATTAATGGATTTTCGCCCTGACTATGCCAATCTTCTGACCGAAAAGGGTGAAGAAAAGGTGGACCCTTATGATGTGGAAATAGGCAGTCTTATATTGGTTAAACCCGGAGAAAAGATCCCGCTTGATGGTGTTGTTGAAAAAGGTTCTTCCACTGTGGATTCTTCTGTTTTGACAGGGGAGTCCATGCCTAAGGATGTAACTGAAGGCGATGAAATTTTAAGTGGCTGCATAAATTTAAACGGACTTTTGACGGTAAAAGTTACCAAAGAATTCGGAGAATCCACAGTAAACAAGATTTTGGATTTGGTTGAAAATGCAGGTAATAAAAAATCAAAATCAGAAAGCTTTATCAGTAAATTTGCCGCTGTATACACACCTATTGTAGTAATTGCCGCAGTGATTTTGGCTGTAGTACCTCCGCTTTTTATAGAAGGAGCAGTATTTACAGACTGGCTATACAGAGCACTTAATTTTCTTGTAGTATCATGCCCCTGTGCTTTGGTTATATCTATTCCGCTGTCCTTTTTCGGAGGTCTTGGGGGAGCATCTAAGGACGGTATACTTATAAAGGGCAGCAACTATTTGGAAATGCTCTCACAGGCTAAAACTGTTATTTTTGATAAAACAGGAACACTTACATATGGTATTTTTGAAGTTTCAGAAATTAATCCCGTTAATATCACCGAATCAGAGCTTTTGACTTATGCCGCTTATGCAGAAAGTTATTCCAACCACCCTATTTCCGTTTCATTGAAAAAAGCTTATGGAAAAGAAATTGACAAAACAGTTTTATCCGATGTGGAAGAAATTCCTGGCTGCGGAGTGTCAGCAGTGGTTAAAGAAAAACGTGTGTTGGCAGGCAATTCCAAACTCATGAAAAAATTTAATATTGATTTTAATGAAAAACCGTATATAGGTACAGTGGTACATATTGCTGTTGACAACGAATACAAAGGTTTTATAGTAATAAGCGATAAAATTAAGGAAACAACAGCAGAAGCTGTATCCAAACTTAAAAGTGATGGTATAACAAATATTGTTATGCTTACAGGAGATGTAAAAGCAGCAGCCGAAAAAGTCGGTGAAGAACTTGGAATAGATAATATACATTATGAACTTCTCCCCACCGATAAAGTGAAAATTACCGAAGATATTATTAAAAATCACAATGGAAAAGTAATTTTTGTAGGCGACGGAATAAATGATGCTCCTGTACTGGCTTTGGCAGATATAGGTGTTGCTATGGGTGCTGTAGGTTCCGACGCTGCTATAGAAGCTGCTGATGTGGTTATTATGAATGATGATTTGACCAAGCTTTCTTTGGCAATACGCATTTGTAAAAAGACTATAGGCATTGTAAAACAAAATGTGTGGTTTGCACTTATTGTAAAATTTGGAGTTCTTATTTTAAGTGCTTTCGGAAAAGCTACTATGTGGGCTGCTGTATTTGCTGATGTGGGTGTATCTGTAATTGCAATATTAAATGCTATGAGAGCTCTTAAAGTTGACAGTTTGAATAAGCAGTAAAATTCTTTGAAAATTACAAATTTCTTTACAAAGTTGAAGTTATTTTGAAATAATTAAGTTGTAGAATATCCCTTAATCTATTTGGAGGGATTTTATAATGAGAGACAAAATAGCACGCTTTATGTATGGAAGATATGCGCAATACGGACAGGACGGATTTAATAAGTTTTTGTGGGTTTTATGGTTAGCATTACTGTTTATATCTGCATTTATGTCAAGAAAAATATCAATATATTTTGTGGTTTTGGCAGATGTCTGTATCATATATTCACTTTTCAGAATGATGTCCCGTAATATTGATGCAAGACGTAAAGAAAATGAAGTATATTGCTATTACAAATCAAAAGTAACCAGTATAATAGGACAAAAGAAAAACGAACATTCCCAAAAAGCAAATTACCGTTTTTATACCTGTACAAAATGCGGACAGAGAGTAAGAGTACCTAAAGGCAGAGGAAAAATTGAAATTACCTGTCCAAAATGCGGAAATAAATTTATAAAGAAAAGTTAAAACAGGAGATAATTAAAAAATACCCGTGAGAGTTTTAAATTCTCACGGGTATTTTTTAATTAATCAATATCATATTCTACAACTTCACCTGTAGATGCATTGACTTTACATTCGTATTCTGTTAAACCAACATACCATTTAATTTCATAAAAAGCTTTACCATGGCTGATATCAAATTCAACTTTCATTCTGCTGACAGAATTTTCAGATAAATTTGCATATTTTAAGGCAATATTTTTTGCCTGATTTTCACTGATATATGTGTTTGAATTGGAAGATGCAGCTTTGGTTTCCTGTTCACGGCTGATTATATTTCCGTTATAGGCATTGATTTCATAATCATATTTGGTATTGCCTGACCAAAATTCAATGTCATAAGTTTTTACGCCATCTTCAAAGTCATTTTTAATTAAAACGTGTTTGGCATTTTCTGAGGAAACTTTTGCATCGTTTAAAGCTATTGAAAGAGCTTTTTGATTTCCTATTTCATTGTTGTTGATGTTATTTTGGGTATTTAAGCCATTATCGCTGAGTTTTCTTTCACAGCTTATAATCTCACCACTGACATCATCAATATCATATTCGTATTTATAGTTTCCTACATAAAAGTCCACTTCATATATACTGCGTTTATCGATTTTAGAATGTTTTGAGTTTAAGTTTACCACTTCAGAAGGGGTAAATCCTGCATCATTAAGAGCAATTTGATTTGCTTTTTCCTGAGTTATACCACTTACAGGAATAGTTAAATTACTGCTTACTTTTAATGTGTTGGTATTTTCGTCCCATGTGATGGATTTGCCTAAAATCTGTTCTGCCGATTCAACAGAAACATAGGGTTTGTTGTTATAGATGAGTATGTCTGAAGGATTTCCGTTTTTGTCTTTAAGCTGTTTAGTGCCCCAAACAGTTGAATATTGAGCATTTGGTTTAATTCCTGCTTTAACTTCTTTATAGGGTACAGCTCCAGCAATAACTATAGCTGACAAAGTCAGTGCAAAAGCAGATGATATAAATATTTTTGATTTTTTCATATTTTACTCCTCCTAATTTATTTGACGAATTGGAATTTACAATATAAGTATATAATTTATTGATGTCTATTGCAAGGATATTTTATGAATTATTTTAATTTTGTATTGACACTTTGTCTTATTTGTATTATTATATATAATACAAATATGAATAAGGAGGAAAAAATGATTTGGAAATTTGATTTTGAAAGTGAAACTCCCATATATATACAAATTAGAAATCAGGTGGTGCTGTCTGTTTCTAAAGGAGAGCTTAAACCAGGAGATAAGCTGCCCACAGTCAGAGCACTTTCCGACGAAAGCGGAATAAATATGATGACTGTAAGCAAAGCTTATCAGCTTTTAAAGAATGAGGGATATGTTGTTACAGAAAGAAGAAGTGGGACAGTGGTGTCCTCAAAAATTCCGAAATCCCATGTCTCCGATGAAACTGCCAAAAAACTCAGTTTGATTTTGGCTGAAATGAAAGTTTCAGGTATGAGCAAAGCAGAAATACTGGATATATGCGAAAAATTAATAGAGGAGAAATAGTATGTTTATAAATATTATAATGTGGAGCGTTTTTCTTATTATAAATACTATAAGTTATTATCAGTTTAAAAGTGAAATGAAGTTTAAGAAAAACATAGCCATGGGTGTAACATTCCCCAAAGATGCCCAAGGCAGTGAGGAAGTTCAAACTATACTAAATAGATATGGAAAATTATGCAAAAACATAACAGTGGTTTTACTTGTACTTTCCATAGCAGGTATGTTTATAATGGATTTTTCATTGTCCATGATTATGTGGGGAATAATGTTTTTGTTATCAGTTTCTGTTATTAATATAGTTTACGGTTTTTGCAATACAGAACTTAAAAAATTAAAATCAGAAAAGGGCTGGAAAATCACCTCAGGAAAAACTGTGGAAGTGGATATAAAAGCATTTATAGA
>JAHHUB010000068.1 GCA_020024175.1 Oscillospiraceae bacterium
TCTCTGTTTTTACTGGATTTTCCGAAACAAATTCAGGTTCCCATCCTGTAATATTATTTTTAAAGGCGTTTTCACTTACTTCATAGAGATAACAACTTTTATCTTTGAAAATTTCTTCAAAGGCTTTGGGATAACATTCAAAAATCACAGGTATGCCATTTTCTTCATCTATAATAAAATCAAAATCTGAATGATTTGCTCCGAAAATTAAACTTGTAACCATATTATTTAAAGCATAGATATATGGTTTTTTATGAGAGGATATATGCGGCTGAAGAACCTTTATTCCACCTTTTGAAGATGTGTGATAAAGCATAAAATTTAAACCTCACTTTTAACTGTTTTATTTTGGTAAACCATATACAAAGAAAGCATTGTCAAAGCTAAATATCCTGTTATCAGCAAAAAGTTTACTTCTATTTTAAATACGGACAACAAGGTATTGGCAAGTCCATGAAAAACCATACACAAAAATACAGAATTTGTTTTTTTATAAATACAGGATAACCAAAAACTCAGAAGTATTCCCTGTATAAAGAACAGATAAAAAGGTATATTCTGTTGTACACTGCCTTCAATAAACCACATTGGAATATGCCAGCAAACCCAAAATATACCTGTAATAGTAACAGATGTGATGTACGGAAACCTAGTTTGCAAAACAGGTTCAAGCATACCTCGCCAGCCTAATTCCTCATTTCCTCCTCCGATAAATGTTGCTGAAATAATTATAATTGGTATTGCAAAAGGTGGAATTTCTTGATTTAAACCCTGTGTTGCACCCATAATACCAATAAATAACAAAGATAAAATCAGAAAATATTTTATTCCACCTTTTTTTGTATGAAATATGTAATTTAATATAGATTTAAATGATTTATCCTCAAGGCATATTATTGTGGCAATAGTAGGTCCAAAACCACCCAGCATAAATAATGCTCCATAGATAAATCCTTGATTAATTATATCAAATTTTAAAAGTACTGCCAGCAAAAACCAAGAAATCCAACTGATAAAATATGTTATAGATAAAAATTTTATTGCTTTTTTCATAATATATCAATCACTCTTTTCTCTATATTCATATATTTTTATATAAGTTTAAAAGTGGCATTTATATGACAAATGCCACTTTTTTAGCACCATTATAATATTATAATTACTTCATATGCTGTGTGTTTGTAAGTTACTTCAGCTATTTGATTACAATATTTACAATTTTTCCCGGTACACAGATTTCTTTGATAATTGTCTTACCCTCAAGGAGTGATTTAATTGTTTCGTCTGCTTTGGCAATAGCAATAGTTTTATCCTTATCAGCATCTGCAGGTATTGTAATTCTGGATTTAACTTTACCGCAAATTTGCACAGCAATTTCAATCACATCATCAATACATTTGCTTTCGTCAAATTTTGGCCATATTTGTTCATTTAACATACCACCGAAATTACAGATTTCCCAAAGTTCTTCTGTAAGGTGAGGTGCAAATGGGTTGAGCAAAATAAGCAATGTCTTATATTCAGCTCTGTTTACAGATTTTTTGTCGTAAAGTTCATTTACCAAAGTCATCAAAGATGCAATAGCTGTATTGAATTTCATATTTTCAATATCTTCAGAAACTTTCTTTATGGTCTTATGCATAATGCTTTCCATATCTTCACGATATGTATCTCCATCAATAAGCATTTCCTGCATATTCCAAATTCTGTCGGCAAATCTCTTGCAGCCCTTGATAGAAGATGTATTCCATGGTGCAACCTTTTCATAATCACCAATAAACATTTCATAAAGACGAAGAGTATCTGCACCATAGTCATTAATAATGTCATCGGGATTTACTACATTTCCACGGGATTTACTCATCTTTTCGTTATCTTCACCCAAAATCATACCATGGCTGGCTCTTTTTGCATATGGTTCGGGAGTGCTTACCACACCTATATCGTAAAGGAACTTATGCCAAAATCTAGAGTACAAAAGGTGAAGTGTGGTGTGTTCCATACCACCGTTGTACCAGTCAACAGGAAGCCAGTAATCCAGTGCTTCCTTAGCTGCCAAAGCGTCATTGTTCTTAGGGTCGCAATATCTCATAAAGTACCATGAAGAACCTGCCCATTGAGGCATGGTATCTGTTTCTCTCTTAGCATCTGCACCACAGACAGGGCATTTTACATTAACCCATTCATGAATGTTTGCAAGAGGAGATTCTCCGTTTTCAGTAGGTTCACAGGATTCCACATTAGGAAGTCTTAACGGCAAATCTTTTTCATCCATAGGAACATATCCGCATTTAGGGCAATGAATAATCGGAATTGGTTCACCCCAATATCTCTGACGGGCAAATACCCAGTCACGGAGTTTATAGTTTACTTTTTCCTTGCCAAGACCCTTTTCTGTAAGATATTCAATCATCTTTTTCTTAGCATCTTCTACAGAAAGTCCATCCAGAAAACCTGAGTTTACCATAATTCCTGTTGCACAGTCGGTAAATGCTTCTTCTTCCACATTTCCGCCTTTTACAACTTCGATTATAGGCAGATTAAATTTCTTTGCAAATTCCCAGTCCCTTGTGTCATGAGCAGGAACTGCCATAATTGCACCTGTACCATAGGTCATAAGAACATAGTCTGACACAAAAATCGGTATCTCTCTTCCGTTTGCCGGGTTAATTCCCATTACACCATCAAGTTTAACACCTGTTTTGTCCTTGTTCATTTCAGTTCTTTCAAAGTCAGATTTTTTAGCGGCTTCTTCTCTGTATGCTCTGATTTCATCTATATTGCTGAGTTTATCTGCCCATTTTTCAATATATGGGTGTTCCGGAGAAATTACCATATAAGTAGCACCAAACATTGTGTCAGCTCTGGTAGTAAAAATAGAAAGCTTATCCCCTGCTGTGGTGTCAAAATTTACTTCTGCACCTGTACTGCGGCCAATCCAGTTAATTTGTGAAGTTTTAACTCTGTCAATATAATCCACATCTTTAAGTCCGTCAATAAGTTTATCGGCATATTCGGTAATTTTCAGCATCCACTGACTTTTTACTTTGTGTACAACAGGACTCTTACAGCGTTCACATACACCGTTTACAACTTCTTCATTTGCAAGAACAGCTTTACAGCCTGTACACCAGTTTACATTCATTTCCTTTTTATAAGCAAGCCCATGTTTAAAAAGCTGAAGGAAAATCCACTGTGTCCACTTGTAATAATCAGGGTCAGTTGTGTTTATTTCTCTGTTCCAGTCAAAAGAAATACCAAGAGATTTAATCTGTTTTTTAAATCTTTCCACATTGTTTTTAGTTACTATTTCAGGATGAATATGGTTTTGGATAGCAAAGTTTTCGGTAGGCAAACCAAATGCGTCCCAACCCATAGGATAAAGTACATTATAGCCTTGGAAACGTCTTTTTCTAGCTACAATATCCATAGCTGTGTAAGAACGGGGATGTCCTACATGAAGTCCCTGTCCTGATGGATACGGAAATTCAACCAAAACATAATATTTAGGTTTGCTGTAATCATTGGTTGCAGCAAAGGTATTTTTTTCATCCCAAATATCCTGCCACTTTTTTTCTATTTTTTTATAGTCGTAATACATTTTAAAAAACTCCTTTTAGGTTTTAAAATTCTATTTGTGGAGCATCTGCCCAAAGTCTTTCCAAAGAATAGAATTGTCTGGATTCTTCGGTAAAAATATGAACAATTACATCTCTGTAATCGGAAAGAGTCCAATCAGCGTTGTTTTCACCTTCAACTTTTCTTGCAAAAACGCCTTCCTTTGCAAGACCTTCATCCAAATATTCTGTAAGCGATTTTACCTGAGAAATACTGCTGCCGGAAGCGATTACAAAATAATCGGCAATAGCTGTAAGTCCTTCCAGTTTTAATATTTTAACATCTTTTGCAAGTTTATCATCAAGTATTTTTGCTGCTTTTTGAGCAATTTCAAGTGAAGTCAAAATTAAATCCCCCTTATTTTAAAAAAACTGAATAATAATTATATGTTTTAACCGTTATTTCACTTATTAAATCTTTATTTCTGAAAAGGTTTTCAAAATTAAATTCAGAAACAAATGCTACGGTTTTTTCAAGGCTTTCTTCAGCAAGTTTACGCACATAATCCACATTATGATAATCTCTCTCAACACTGATTACATCTGCCACATATACAATCATTTCCAAAAGACTCATGGCAGGTCTGCCAGTAGTATGGTAGCGTACAGCGTTTATAATATCCAGATTATACACACCCATTTCATCAAAAATATATTCTGCTGCTGTTATACCATGAAGAATTTTTTTCTGAGAAAAAGTTATTTTGTCCCATTTTATACGGGAAGCTCTTATAATATCAATTTGTTTGTCTGTATCCATGCGTTTGCAAATATCATGAAGAAGCCCTGCTGTTCTGGCTATATGAGTATTAGCTCCATATTTTTTTGCCAAATATTCGGCACTGTCTGCCACATTAAGTGAATGAATATATCTTTCTTTTTCCACGGATTTTTCTAATTTTTCTCTGAATTTTTCCAGTGGATAAATATAATCATTTTCATCAAAACCATAAAGTCCGTTTTGTTTAATATATTCCAATACTTCATAAGTAATGTTTTCATCATCTTTTTTTGCAGATAGATTTTGTCTTATTTCTGTGGAATTTACAGGCATTATTTCAATGGGAAGAATTTCTGTTTTTGCATTTAAACTTTCCAGTCGAGTTTTATATTTTAAAAGTTCCTCATTTGATTCTTCCAATCTTGCCGCTGTAACAAATGTAACCATTTCACAAAGTTCGGAAAATTTAAACCAGTTTTCCAGTGTTAAAAACATATCACTGCCTGTAATAAGATAAATATGGGCATCAGGATATTCACTTTTTAAATGGTGAATAGTGGAAACAGTATAATTTATTTCTTTTCTGTTTACTTCCCAATCGGAAACTATGGCTTTATCATTATTTTTAAATGCCAAATCACACATTCTTATTCTATGTTCACCAGAAACCAAATCCCTGTCATCTTTATACCAGGTATCACCTACAGGCATAATAAAGAGTTTATCAAGTGCCAATTTTTCAGCAGCCGTTTCCGCCAAATTAATATGTCCTTTATGTGGAGGATTAAAACTTCCTCCGTAAACTCCTATTTTCATGATGTCCTCCGCTATTTAAGTTGAATTTTAGGATTTTCGTGATTTCTTCTGAATAAAACAAATCTTGTTCCGATAACCTGTACTATATCAGCATTGGTTTTTTCTGCAATTTCTTCAGCAGCTTCTCTGGCAAAAGAAGGTGCATTGTCCAAAGCTCTCATTTTAATAATTTCTCTGGCTTTTAAAGCTTCATCAACCTGAGTTATGAGGGAATCTGTAATTCCTCCCTTGCCGACCTGCAAAATTGTATCTATTGTATTTGCCATTCCTCTTAGTTTTGCTCTTTGTTTACTGTTTAACATATATCCGTTCCTTTCAAAAATAATTATTCTTTCATAATTTCAGGTAAAGCTTCTGCCAAAAGGCGAAGAGCTTTTCCTCTGTGGCTGATTTCATCTTTTTCCTCATTGGAAAGTTCAGCCATAGTTTTTCCGTCTTTTGCAATAAATATAGGATCATAGCCGAAACCGCCATCTCCCTTAGGTTCATATCCGATTTCACCATCACATCTGCCATAAAAAACATATTCTTTACTGTCCTTGTTTATATATACAATTACACAGGCAAAATATGCACTTCTGTCATTAGTACCTTGATTTTGGATTTCTTCCACAAGTTTTTTCATTTTGTGGTTATAATCCATATCTTCACCGCCATATCTGGCAGTATGTACTCCAGGTCTGCCTCCCAAACAGTTTACACAAAGACCGGAGTCATCTGCTATAACAGGTCCACCTGTAATTTTATGAAGTGTTCTGGCTTTTATAAGTGCATTTTCTTCAAATGTATTTCCATCTTCCACAATTTCTACAGGAAGTTCCATATCTTTCATGGAAACAAGAGTTATATCATAAGCTTCCATTATGCGATTTAATTCTTTTAATTTTCCGTTATTCTTCGTCGCTGCTATCACTATCATCATTGGATTCCTCCTCATCTTCTACTGACTCAAAAATTGCATCTGCAAATTCCTGTGGATTAAAAGGTTTCAAATCATCTATTTGTTCTCCCACTCCCACATATTTAACAGGTACTTGCAATTCTTCTTTAATTCCGATTACTACACCGCCTTTTGCTGTGCCGTCAAGTTTTGTCAGCACAATACCTGTAAGACCTGCAGCTTCTTTAAAGAGTTTAGCCTGGTTTAAAGCATTTTGACCTGTTGTTGCATCCAAAACCAAAAGTACTTCGGGTTCTGTATCAGGGCATTCTCTTTTAATAACACGGGAAATTTTTGCAAGTTCATCCATAAGATTTTTCTTATTATGAAGTCTGCCCGCTGTATCACATATGATTACATCTGCATTTTTTGCTTTACCTGACTGAATAGCATCAAATACAACTGCGGCAGGGTCTGCTCCCTCATTATGCTTTATCAAAGGTACTTGGGCTCTGTCAGCCCAAATTTGAATTTGATCAATAGCTGCTGCTCTGAATGTATCGGCAGCTGCCAGCATTACGGATTTTCCCTCTGCCTTTAGGTTTGAAGCCAGCTTTCCTATAGTGGTAGTTTTGCCCACTCCGTTTACACCTATTACCAAAATAACAGAAGGATGACCTTTCAGATTAAGGGAATAATCCCCCTCAAGCATTTCAACTACTACTTCTTTAATAAGGCCTTTAAGCTCACCTGCATCTGTAAGTTTTCTTTCCTTTGCAAGTTGTTTGACATTTTCACAGATTTTTTCGGAAGTGATAACACCTACATCAGCCATAATCAAGGCTTCTTCCAATTCCTCAAATAATTCATCGTCAATTTTCTTAAATACCTTAGTTATACTGTCTATTTTTTTTGAAAATGACTCTCTGGTTTTTTTAAGTCCTTCTGCAATTTTACTAAAAAATCCCATTTTCTCATATCCTTTCTATTTCATTCCCAATTTCTGCTCTATTTCTGCCACTTTAAGTTCCAAAAGTTTAGAAACTCCTTCTTCCTGCATTGTAACACCATAAAGTACATCTGCTTCTTCCATTGTGCCGCGTCTGTGAGTTATGGCAATAAACTGGGTATTATCAGATAATTTTCTCAAATATTTTGCATATTTTGTTACATTTACATCATCCAATGCCGCTTCAATTTCGTCCAAAATACAAAATGGAGACGGATTTACTTTTAAAATGGCAAAATAAATTGAAATAGCTACAAAAGCCTGTTCACCACCGGAAAGAGCTGACAGATTTTTAATAATTTTTCCCGGAGGCTGTACTTCGATTTCAATACCTGACTCCAATATATCAGTGGGGTCTGTAAGGTAAAGTTCACCTTTTCCTCCCTCAAAAAGTTCGTAAAAAATGCTTTTGAAATTTTCGTTTATAAGATTAAACTGTCGGAAAAAGATTTCTTTCATACTTTTTGTTAAATCATCAATAAGTTTTTCCAAAGCTGCCTTGGATTTTTCCACATCGCTGATTTGAGCTTTCATAAAAAGATAGCGTTCATTTACTTCTTTATATTCTTCTATAGCACCCAAATTTACATTTCCAAGATTTTTTATAGAAGTTCTCAAAGCATGAAGTTTTCTTTCTGCTTCTTCCTCATCTGTAATATCCACAGCTAATTTTTCGGCTTCTGTGCGGGTAAGTTCATATTCATCCCATAGTTTAGCCACAATGGTATCTGATTCAGTTTGTAAGCCATTGAGTTTTTCTTCCAAACGGATAATTTCGGCGGAAATTTTTTCCCTGTCTGCCATAATATCTTTTATGCTGTTTCTAAGATTGGTAATTTCACTTTCATAAGAAGTGCGTTTTTCCGTCAATGTTTTTATGCTTTTGCTGTACGCGTCGGAAAGTTCAGCAAATTCAGCGGATTTCATTTCTGCATCTTTAATTTTTTTATTTAATACTTCATTTTCTTCCAATGCGAATTTTATCTTTTCTTTTATCTGTTTATTTCTTTCCTCACGGTTGTCCTTTTGAGTTATAAGATTTCTAAGCTTTTCTTTCAAAGCCTCTGCATCTTTTTCCAAAAGCAGCAGTTGAGTTTTAGCTGAATTTATTTTTTCAGTATTTAAAATTGATATTTGTAGAAGTTCCTCATTTTGAATATTTAAAGCATCAATACTTTCTTCCGTATTTTTTAAATCCGTTTCCAAACCGGCGATAAACTCCTTAACAGAGTTTTCGTTTTCTTCACAGTCAATCATGCGTTTTTCCAATTTTTCTTTTTCTTTTCTGAAATTTTCAATTTGACTGGTTTCATTTTTTACTGCAAATAAAATCTCGTTCTTCTCCGAAACTGTCATTTGTTTATCATTTAAAATAACGGTTATCTGACTTTCCGATGCTTTAATATGAGCTTTAATTTCATTTATTTCATTGTTAAGTATTTTTATTTCTTCATCATGATTTTTTATTTTTTCCTTAATTTCTTCATTGGAAGCATAAAGTCTGTCCATTTCACCCCGTCTTGAAAGTATACCTGCAGACTGAACATGAGAGCCTCCCGTAAATGAACCACCTGCATTGATAACCTGACCGTCAAGAGTTACAATTTTAAATTTATAGCTGTATTTCTTTGCAATATCAGTGGCAAAATCCAAATCTTTGGCAATTATTATTCTTCCAAGAAGTGAAGAAATAACA
>JAHHUB010000069.1 GCA_020024175.1 Oscillospiraceae bacterium
TAATCAGATAATTTTGGAGGCAGATTTTGAATATTAAATATTGGAAAATACTGAACAAAAAAGAAAATGACAGTTATGATTTAATAAACAGAATAAAAATAAACAGGAAAAATATTAATATTGAAGATGATGAAAATCTCCTCTTGTTTGAAGAAAATCCACCTATGAAAGATATGGATTTAGCTGTGGAAAGAATTCGCAAAGCTTTATATAATGAAGAAAAAATCGCAATATACGGAGATTATGACTGTGATGGTATAACTTCTACCGCTCTTTTATACAGCTATCTTGAAAATGAAGGTGGAGATATAATTTATTATATTCCTGAAAGAGAATCAGAAGGTTATGGACTTAACAAAGAGGCAATAGATATTCTTAAAGAAAATGATGTAAACCTTATTATAACAGTGGACAATGGTATATCTGCATTGGATGAAATAGATTATGCGCAAAATCTTGGAATTGATGTAGTTGTTACTGATCACCACAGACCAAGAGAAGTATTACCAAATGCTGTGGCAGTAGTAGACCCTCACAGAGTGGATTGCCCCTCAAATCTTAAATATCTCTGTGGTGCAGGAGTGGTATTTATGCTGCTGGCAGCTTTGGAAGGCGGGGATTATGAATTAATTTTAAATTTATACAGTGATATTGCTGCCATAGGTACTGTAGGAGATTCCGTGGAACTTGTAGGAATAAACCGTTTAATAGTTAAATACGGTTTGGAAAAAATAAATTCAGGGGACAGAGTGGGAATTAACGCATTGTTGGAAACATCAGGAATAAAAGATGGTGCATCTTCTGAAAGTATATCTTTCAAAATTGCCCCCAGAATAAATGCCGCAGGCAGAGTGGGCGATGTGGAAGTGGCTTTGGTACTTCTTTTGACAGAAGATTATGAGCAGGCTTTTTCTTTGGCCTCAAAACTAAATGAATACAACAATGAACGAAAAGAACTTGAAAAACATATACTCTCCGATATAAGAAAAATTATTTTAAATGATAAAAAGATTATAAGCGACAGAGTTATTATTATAAAAGGAGAAAATTGGCATAACGGTGTTGTGGGAATTGTTTGCTCAAAAGTTTCCGAAAAATATGGTAAACCTTGCATACTTTTTTCTGATGATGGAAAAGAGGCAAGAGGCTCTGGAAGAAGCATAGACGGTTTTAATATGATTGAGGCTATATCTGCCTGTTCGGAACATCTCACCAGATTCGGTGGACACCCAATGGCAGCAGGAATGACACTGGAAAGTGAAAATTTTGATGAATTTAAAGCACAATTTGAAGAATACGCAAAAAAAACCTGCTATATAATGCCCACAGCAATTCTTAATATAGATTTTGAAGTTTCACCTTCAGATATGACAACAGAACAAATTAAACAACTGGATATTTTTGCTCCATATGGTGTGGGAAATGAATTTCCTGTTTTCTGTATGAAAGATGTGGAAATTGATGGAATAGTTTCCATGGGTATGGGCAAACATATAAAGATAAAGGTGAAGAAAAATGAAGAATATTTTTATGTTCTCGGATTTGGCATAACACCTGAAAAATTTGAGTATGACATAGGAGATAAAGTTGACATTGCTTTTACTGCTGATATAAATGACTATATGGGCAAGGAAACTGTTTCATTAAAGCTTAAAGATATAAGATTTTCCCATATAGATCAAAATGATGTCTGCAAAGGTAAAAAAATTTATGAGCTTTTTATCAACAATGAAGATGTAGCTCCATATAAAAATGAGATAATTCCTGACAGAAATGATGGGGCTGTAATTTACAGATGGCTTAAAACAAACGGAAGATTTACCAGAAATTCCGATATAATGTATGTTAAATCGGGAGTTAATATGGGATATTGCAAATATTGCATCCTTTTAATGGTTATGGAAGAGTTAGGACTTATAACCACTGACAATAGTATTGACATAGTAAAGGTAAAAGAAAAAAAGG
Source organism: Oscillospiraceae bacterium (assembly GCA_020024175.1). Classification (GTDB taxonomy): domain Bacteria; phylum Bacillota; class Clostridia; order Oscillospirales; family Ruminococcaceae; genus JAHHUA01. The sequence goes on from JAHHUB010000069.1 coordinate 1,966, forward strand.
ATTTTTGCAATTCAGAGATTTTAAAACGATTGAGTGGTGTATAACTTTATGGATAATATGGAAGATAAAATATGTACTATAGATGATTTAATAAACGCATTGGATCAAAGCAACAGAAATTATGACAGAAAAATGATTTTAAAAGCCTATGAAGTGGCAAATGAAGCACATAAAAATCAGGTCAGAAAATCAGGAGACCCCTATATCTGCCACCCTGTTGCTGTTGCAATTATACTTATAGATTTGGGAATGGATAACGAAACAATAACAGCATCACTTCTCCATGATGTAGTGGAAGATACACCTGTTACTTTGGATCAGATTAAAAAAACTTTTGGTGAAGAAGTAGCTCTTATAGTTGATGGTGTTACAAAATTGGAGAAAATTCCCTATTCAACCCGTGAAGAACAGCAGGCAGAAAATGTAAGAAAAATGCTGCTTGCCATTGCAGAAGATGTAAGAGTTATTATTGTTAAACTTGCAGACCGTATTCACAATATGAGAACTCTTCGTTTTATGTCGGAACAAAAACAGCGTGATATTGCCAAAGAAACTATGGATGTTTATGCTCCTATAGCCCATAGACTTGGTATGAGCGGAATGAAAGATGAACTTGAAGATAAATCTCTCCGATTCCTTGACCCCATAGGTTACAGTGAAATAGAAAGACAGCTTGAATTTCGCAAAGATGAAAGAGAAGCTTTTTTAAAGAGAATTGAAGCTAAAATTGTGGATAGAATGAACAAAGAAAATGTGAAAATATCCATTTTTGGCAGAGTTAAGAGCATTTATGGAATTTACAAAAAAGTTTATATGAATGGCAGAGCCTTTGAAGAAATTTTCGATGTTTACGCTGTAAGAATAATTGTAGATACAATTCCCGAATGTTATAATATTTTAGGTATTGTCCACGATATGTTTACTCCCATACCCAGCAGATTTAAAGATTATATCTCTACACCTAAAAACAATATGTATCAATCATTGCATACCACATTGCTTGACAAAGAGGGAATACCTTTTGAAATTCAGATAAGAACCTGGGATATGCATTATACCGCCGAATATGGTATTGCGGCTCACTGGAAATATAAAGCAGGTATATCTGGAAAAGATAAATTGGAAGAAAGACTCAGCTGGGTAAGACAGCTTTTGGAAAATCAGCAGGAAAGCGAAGATGTACAGGAAATTGTACGCAGCATTAAAACGGATATTGCCTCCGATGAAGTTTATGTATTTACCCCTGCAGGTCATGTTATCACATTGCCGGTAGGTGCAACAGTAATTGACTTTGCATATGCAATTCATACCGAAGTGGGAAATAAAATGGTGGGAGCTAAAGCTGACGGAAGAATAGTTCCCATTGATTTTCAGGTTAAAACAGGTATGGTAATAGAGGTAATTACCTCCAATGCTCAAAACAGAGGCCCCAGCAGAGATTGGCTTAATTTAGTAAAAACTTCCAGTGCCAGAAGTAAAATAAGGGCATGGTTTAAACGGGAAAAGAGAAGTGAAAACATAGCTGAGGGCAAGGCTTTGTTTGAAAAAGAACTTCGCAGAAATCTTATTAATTTGTCCGATGATGATATGTCCCAATTTATAGAAGATATTGCTAAACGCTGTAAAATGAACAGTGTGGAAGAGTTTTATGCGGCAATAGGTTATGGCGGTTTGCTTATTTCAAAGGTAATGCCTAAAGTAAGAGATGAGTATATTAAATACAACCACCATGAAGAAAGAAATATTGGAGAAATTGTTCAAAAACCAAAGAAAACAAGAAAAGCATCCGGTGGTGTAGTAGTTGACGGTTTAGATGACTGCCTTGTAAAATTTGCTAAATGCTGCAATCCTTTGCCCGGCGATGAAATTGTTGGTTTTGTAACACGAGGATATGGTGTTTCAATTCACAAAGCTGACTGTCAGAATGTTATTAATTCCATTACTGATGAGGAAAATAAAGAAAGATGGCTGCCTGCCCACTGGCAAAGACCGGGTGATGCTGTTAGAGAATCATTTAAATCAGGTCTTGATATTTTGGCAGAGGATAAAGGCAGGATTTTTGCAGAAGTCAGTATAAGTCTTACCAATATGCACATATCAATATCTTCCCTTATAGCTAAAGAAAATAAGGATGGTCAGATTTCTATTCAGGTAAGTTTTGAAATTTCAGGTTTGGATCAGTTAAATCAAATTATTGCAAATTTAAAGAAAATAGACGGAATAATTTCCGTAGAAAGATCCGCACAATAGAAAGGTTAATTTATGAGAGCAGTTATACAAAGAGTTTCACAAAGCAGTATTAAAATAAACGGTGAGGAAGGCGGAACTATAGAAAAAGGTTTTGTTGTTTTGGTGGGGGTTTCTGACGAAGACAGTGAAAAAGAAGCAGATTATCTGGCAGATAAAGTAATTGGTTTAAGAGTGTTCACCGACAGTGATGACAAAATGAATTTGGCATTGGAAGATGTGGGCGGAGAACTTATGATAGTTTCTAATTTTACCCTTTATGCCAACTGCAAAAAAGGTAATCGTCCATCTTTTATAAAAGCGGAAAAGCCACCAAGAGCTACTGAAATATATAACCGTTTTGTAGACAGAATAAAAGGCAAATTTAAAAATAAAATTGTAACGGGGGAATTTGGAGCAGATATGCAAATAAATTTGATAAATGATGGACCTATTACAATTATTATGGATACGGATGAAATGATGCCACAAAATAAAAAACAGGAGTGTGAGATAAAATGAAGATGAGCATTTTAAAGACAGGAAACTTTAACACAAACTGTTATATAATTATGACAGAACAAAAAAATATGGTTTTGATTGATCCGGGTGATGAAGGAGAAAAAATCAAAGAAATAATAGAAAAAACAGGTGGAAAACTAAGTGCCATACTTTTGACTCACGCTCATCATGACCACACAGGTGCAGTCAAATTCTTAAAAGAATTATATCCTGATGCAACTGTTTATATGGGCAAAGATGATGAAGATATGATAAGCAATGTTTACAGAAACTATGCCTGTGTAAGAGGTAAAGCTATGGAAATATTTAAAGATTTAAAAGCTGATGTACTTATTGATGACGGTGAAATCATAAAAATTGATGAACTGGAATTTAAAGCTGTGGCTACTCCGGGACACACTAAAGGAGGCATGACATATATCTGCGAAGATAATATGTTTACTGGCGACACACTTTTTTATGAGAGTATAGGCAGAAGCGATCTTTATGGAGGAAATTCCGAAATAATCTGCCAGTCCGTTACCAAACTTATGATGTTGGATGGGGATTATAAAGTTTATCCGGGACATGGCCCCAGCACCACTTTGGAATATGAAAGACATAACAACAAATATGTGAGAATTTAAAAAATGAAAATCATTTCACCTAAAAAAGAATATCTGTATGAACTTGAAAGACTGACTTCCATGTTTTTTCAGGGAGAAAAAAATCAGCTTGCTGAAACTGCCCATGAAACAGAAAAAACAGGAAATTATCTTTTTGGAGATGCAGACAGAACATTACAGGGAATTAAAGTAATCGGGGAATTAAATTACAATGAATTTCATAAAATAATATGCGAAACCATTTCTGAAAATGAACTAAAATATGCGGATATTGAACTTATTTTGGCAAGATATATTTATGATATTTTAAGTGAATGTACAAAAAGAAAACCTAAATGGGGAGTTTTAACCGGTGTAAGACCTGTAAAGCTTATAGGCAATGCCATAAATAAAGGTATGGACTATGAAACTTTGAAAACTGCATTCATTGACAAAAGAAGGCTTTCAGAAGATAAGTTCAATTTGGCATACAAAACCTATTATAATGAAAAATCCATAAGGGACAAATCCACAGACGACAGTTTCAGTTTATATGTTGGAATACCCTTTTGCCCCACAAGATGCAGTTATTGTTCTTTTGTTTCGCAAACCGTGGAAAAATCGGGAAAAATACTTAGCTCATATTTGGAAAAACTGATAAAAGAAGTAGCATATACCGGTAAAATTGCCTATGAAATGGGACTTAAACTCAGAACTGTTTATATAGGTGGCGGAACACCTACAGTATTGAGTGCAGAACAGATAAAACAGCTTACTGATGCAATAAATGACAGCTTTGATATGGAAAATATCTGGGAGTACACCATAGAAGCAGGCAGACCTGACACAATTTCTGAGGATAAACTTATAGCCATAAAAAATGCAGGAGCTACTCGAATAAGTATAAACCCACAAACATTAAATAATGATGTTTTGCGGGCAATCGGAAGAAAACACAGTGCACAAGACACTTTGGATAAAATAAAAACAGCACGAAAACTGGGATTTGACAATATTAATACAGATATTATAGCAGGACTTCCGTTGGATGATTTTGAAAGTTTTAAACACACAGTGGACGGACTTTTGGAAATTTCGCCTGAAAATATAACCGTACATACACTGTCAGTAAAACGAAGTGCAAATTTAACCCAAAAAAATGACATTGACTATTTAAATAAAATAGAAAGCACCGCAAAAATGGTGGATTACGCTCAAAAAATGCTGCTTGAATCGGGATATGAACCCTATTATCTCTACCGCCAGAAAAATATGCTGGGTAATTTGGAAAATACAGGTTTTTGTAAAAAAGGTTATGAAGGATTATATAATGTATATATAATGGATGAAACTCATACAATATTAGCTTGTGGAGCAGGTTCCACCACAAAAGTAAAAGTTGCTGATAAATTAGAAAGAATTGCTAATTTTAAATTTCCCTATGAGTATATAGATAATTTCGATGAAATATTAAACAGAAAGGGTATGGTGAAGACACTTTATGAAAACTATAATTTTTGATAAATATTCCAGAATTCAGATGGACAGGATAAATAAATATGCTGAAACACCTCAAACATTTATAAAAGAAAGTGAAGCTAATTATCAGTTTCAACTGGATATGGTGGCTGAAAAACTCAGCGGCAGAGATGATAACTGCTCTATCATTTTACTTTCTGGCCCTTCTGCATCGGGAAAAACCACCACAGCTCACAAACTTTCCAAAACTTTTGAAAAAAAAGGGGTAAAAGCTCCGGTTATATCTTTGGATGATTTTTTTGTGGGCAAAGAACATTATCAAAAACTTCCTGACGGTACTCTTGATATGGAATCTATTTCAACTTTGGATATACCCCATATAAAATACTGTTTGTCAGAGCTTTTGGAAAAAGGAAGTTGTGATTTTCCTGTATTTGATTTTAAAACATCATCTCGTTCAGATAAAATAAATCATATAGAAATTGAGGAAAATGATATTTTGATTATTGAAGGTATTCATGCACTTAATCCTGTTTTAACAGAAGGTATTCCCGCTGACAGAATTGTTAAAATCTATGTAAGTGTGAGAACTAAATTCATGAACGGTGAAGACAGTATTTTTGAACCTAAAACTATCAGACTTATGAGAAGAATGATAAGAGATAAGAGGGACAGAAACCATTCCCCTGAGGAAACTCTTAAAATGTGGAACAATATAGTTGAGGGGGAAATTAAATACATAGATCCTTTCAGAGATGATGTGGATGTAAAAATAGATACTACATTAGACTATGAGCCCTGTATATTCCACAATTTTCTCTATCCTCTGCTGGATAAGATTGATAAAACAAATGAAAATCTCAATGAACTGCTGAAAATGTATTACGGTTTGGAAATGTTCACTGATATAGATGAAAAACTTTTGCCTAAAAACTCACTTTTGAGAGAATTTGTAGGAGAATAAATTTTATATATTGTAATAAGCTTAAAAAACTGTTATAATTATATAAACAAATTTACGAAAGGAAGTGTTTTATTAATATGAATAAAATAGACGAATTATTTAATAAAGCAAAAGCAGTGGCAAATGCCGCAGGGAAAAAAACCGGGGAAATGGTGGAAACATCTAAACTCAAACTGCAAGTAGTACAAATGAATTCCGATATTGATAAGATTTATAAAAGAATAGGTGAACTTACCTATAGCCAGGCAAGAAATCATATTGATGCCAACAGAGAAATTGAAGCTGCTATGGCGGAAATTGATAAGATGTATCAGGAAGTTGAAGCTTTAAACATCAAAATAAACAATGCTCAGCAAATGGTTAAGTGTGGAAATTGCGGTGCTGCTAATTCCATAGAAGCTATTTTCTGTTCAAGATGCGGCAAGAGCCTTAACGATGAAAGCGGTTCTGCTCCTGTGGCATATGTTGATGTTAATATAGAAAAAGAAGAAATATAGCTGAATAGGAGATTTTTAAAATGATAGATATGGAAAAGAAAGCACAAAAATCTGTAATTTCTGAAGGTACAGTTATATCTGGAAATATTAAAACTTCTGATGATATTGCGGTTTTTGGAGAAGTAAACGGAAATATCCAATGCGATAAGGATATTGAAATTAACGGTCATACAAATGGAGACATCAATGCTGAAAACCTTACTATTGCAAGTGGTTCAATAAAAGGTAAAATCGAACTTAAAAATAAGATGGATATTCAGTATGCAGATAAAATCGAAGGTGATATTATCACAAAACAAATTGGTATTAAATCATGTGCCAGCTTGATAGCTAATATTAAAACAATTACAGAATAAAAAATAACTCCCACAGTATTGTAAAAATACTGTGGGAGTTATTTTTAAATTATTTTATTATAAGATTGCCGTTTTCCATATCAGCTGTAATAACAGTTTCAGGAGCCGGGTCATATTTTAT
>JAHHUB010000007.1 GCA_020024175.1 Oscillospiraceae bacterium
CTTTTATTATATAGACACCTGTGTCAAAAGAAAGAAGGTATTATATGAAATATAAAATTTTATTGCTTATTTGGGCTTTTGCTTTGATTATGACTTCCTGTGGTCAAAATCCTTCAGAAAATACATCCGGAAGTATTGATATTTCCCAAAATTCAGAAGAAACAAGCTCTTCTGAAAGTTCAGCGGAAAAAAACGAAAACAGTCAAAGCAGTGAAGAAGAAAGCTCCACAGCAGTTCAAAATTCATCTTCAAATTCTTCTGTTTCTTCCCAAACAATTACTTCCAAGCCGGTGGTTTCATCTTCTGTTTCTTCAAAAGTTACCACTGCATCTTCAGCAGCACCAACTTCATCTCATGGAAGCCAAAAACATAAGGAAAACCGTCCCAATCTGACTTTGATACCCAATGAAGATGTATACGGAACTGACACGGAAATCATTAATTTCAAAGCTGTAAATGATGGAAGATATGATATAACACTGCCTAAAAATTTTGAACTTCAAAAATTTAATGAGTCATCAGGAAAATGGCATAGTCTTACAAATCAAAAAAATTCCAAATATTCCCCTTTGGAATTAAAATCAAAAAATGTAATTAACTCAGGCTCCAGCACTTATTTAATAGCTGATATTTCCGATTTTTTGGAACCTATGCACATCACACATGATATACAGGGTTTATACCGCATAGTTATATTTGCAAACAAAAATTACAGTTTCTGTGAATTTAGAATCGGTGAAGAACAGTTTTTATGGGATATAAGTGAAGTTTGCTCCTCTTTAACCAGAAATTCTTATACTCCAAATGTAAAAAAACTGGAAATCACAATCACCAACAATACCGATGAAGAACTTTCTTATGGTTCAAATTATGCTTTGGAAAAATATAATTTCCGCAGTGCAAAATGGGAACAATATCTTGAATATGAAAGTGGTGCCCCCGCTTTTACAGATGAGGAATATATAATTTATCCACATGAGACAAACAATGAAGTTATCACATTAAGTGGTATTTATAAATCACCTTTCATGCACGGAAAATACAGAATTGTTAAAAAAATTTCCGATAATTATGTAACAGCTGAATTTACCATAGATGATACTTTAGGTGATTTTGACAAGCAATTTGTTGATCGTTTTTATAATATAAATGAAATAGCAAAGTCAAAAGTAAAATTCAGAAAATATGACCATACAGAACCTATGAGCTATGATGGCATTGTTTCAGACAGTGAAAAAAGCGGTATTGATATAAGAGTTTATTATATGGAAGATGCAAATCAGTTAAATAAACAGCTTAAATTAATAAGTGATGATGGATATAAATTTACAATACCTATGATGATAGATGGGGTTCTATATCCCACTAATAAAGTAATTACATATGATTGGAATGAAACACCCCATTTTTTCAAAACCGACACAGAACTTATAGTTTATTCAGGCAGCAATAAAAACATAATATCAGGACTGCAAAAAGAATTTGGAAAAGAAATTTTCTTTAAATAGAAAAAATCCGCCGAAAATACGGCGGATTTTTTTGCTATTTAATAATTTTATTGTAGTATTTTTCCTTGTAATACTCAAAGTTGCTGGCAAAATTCTTAGTTTCACCCTTATGTATTGTATTGATATATTCATGCATATCAATATCCGTTTTAGGGTTTTCATGTACAATAACATAAACTCCCACATTAGAACAGTGGTCTGCAATACGCTCCAGATTGGACAGGGTTTCCATAAATGGAAATCCCGCATCTACAGTGCAAAGACCTTCTCTCATTCTTTCTATATGCTTGTCCTTTAATGTTTCTTCTATAGTGTCTATAACTTCTTCCAAAGGCTCAATTTTTTCGGCAACTTCTATACTGGAAAGTTCAAAGGCACTGTTGGCAAGATCGATAATTTCCAAAACTGCTTCACACAGCACATCAATTTCATAAAGACCTTCTTCAGAGAATTTAAGATTTTTTTCGTGGACGGTTTCAGCAAATTCCACCATATTTTTTGCATAATCTCCGATTCTTTCAAAATTGGTGATAACATGAAGAAGCTGATTTACCTTTCGGCTGTCCACTTCATTTAAATCTTTTTTGGAAAGTTTCAAAAGATAAATGCTCAGTTTATCTTGAATTACATCTATAACATTTTCAAATTCATTGGCTATTTCAATGATTTTAGGGTCATATTTTTTAAGAAGACTGCGGGCATTTAAAAAGTTTTCTCTGGCTATATTGCTCATGTTCATAGTTACATTGGAAGCGTGTTTAATGGCTATTGATGGAGCTACCAAAAATCTTTCGTCCAGTTCCAAAGTAACATCATCTAAATCATTATCACCTTTTTCGTCCTTTATAAATTTATAAACCAGTTTTTCCAAAAGGGAAACAAAAGGCATAAATAACAAAGTAACAGTAACATTAAATATTGTGTGAAAATCAGCAATACCGCCTTTGTTAATAGGGGCATTCCAAAAACTAAGTCCTACTGTATACTGAATTGTATATGTAACAGCCAAAAATACCAAGGTACCTATAGTATTAAAACAAAGATGCACCATAGCTGCTCTTTTGGCATTTTTTGATGCACCTATACTTGCCAAAATAGGAGTTATGCAAGTACCTATATTTTGTCCCATAATAATAGGAAATGCCGATGAAAAAGTAATTCTTCCTGTGGAACAAAGTGCCTGCAATATACCAACGGATGCAGATGAACTTTGAATAAGTGCCGTTACAAAAGCCCCTGCCAAAACCCCTATAATTGGATTGGAAAGGCTGGCAAACATTTCTGCAAAAGCGGGATTTTCATGAAGGCCGGAAACTGAGCTTTCCATACTGAACATACCTGTAAAAAGTATTCCCAAACCAATAAATACCTGTCCCATATCTTTGGTTTTGGATTTTTTGGAACACATAAACATAATAATGCCCACAAGTGCCAATAAAGGTGCCAAAGTAGTGGGTTTAATCAGCATTAAAACAAAATTATCTGAGGGAATATCACTCATTCTCAATATATGGGCAGTTATGGTAGTACCTATATTGGCACCCATAATAACTCCAATGGCTTGTTTAAGAGTTATAAGCTGAGAATTTACAAGTCCGATTACAATAACTGTTGTGGCAGCAGAACTTTGTATAGCCGCTGTAACTATTGCACCGAATAAAACACTTACAAACACATTGCCGGTAACTTTCTCCAAAATTTTGCTTAAATTTTTCCCTGCCGCTCTTTCCAGGTTTGTGCTTAAAAGCGACATACCGTAAAGGAACAGTGCTATTCCTCCTCCAAGGGAAATTACAGAAAATATGTCCATTAATATATCTCCTTTTCCGTCAATTATATTTTAATTTTAACACATGAATAAGCGATTGTCATTATAATTTTTAAATATATATTTTTTTTGTTTAAATTTGTTTAAATTACACATTTTTTAAATTTTTTTCTTTAAACATTGACCTTAATGTGATAGAATAAAAATATATATATTTTTACAGGAGTGATTATTTTGGAACTTACGGAAAAAATCAATCAAAATATTAAATATTTAAACTCACTTAGCAAAACTTTTCCTAATGTGCAAAGTGTATCCACAGAAATAATAAATCTCCGTGCCATATTAAATCTTCCCAAAGGCACAGAGCATTTTGTCAGTGATATACATGGTGAACATGAAGCTTTCATTCACATATTAAACAGTGCCTCCGGGGTTATCCACGAAAAAATAGATATGCTCTATAAAGATATTCTCCCACTGGAAAAAAGAAAACAACTGGCGTCCCTTATTTATTATCCCGCTAAAAAACTGGCTCTCATAAAAGACGATATGGATAATATCGAAGATTTAGACGCATGGTACAGAAAAACTCTTATTGAACTTATAGAAGTCTGTCGTTTAGTTTCTACTAAGTACACCAGGTCAAAAGTCCGCAAAGCTCTGCCAAAGGATTTTGCCTATATTTTAGATGAACTTCTCCATGCCAGCCATGACGGAAAAAATAAAGACAGCTACTACAATGAAATTATTTCCACAATTATAGAAATTGACAGAGCTGACGCATTTATCATCGCCTTAGCTGATGTTATCAAACGACTTGCTGTGGATAGACTTCACTTGGTGGGCGACATTTTTGACAGAGGTGAACGCCCCGATATTATTATGGATTTACTTATGAACCACCATAGTGTTGATATACAATGGGGCAACCACGATATTTTATGGATGGGTGCCGCTGCCGGCAGTGAAGCCTGTATCAGCAATGTGCTTAATATCTGCCTGCGTTTTTCTGCATTGGATTTATTGGAAATAGGTTACGGAATAAGTTTGCGTCCACTTATTACCTTTGCAGAAAAAACCTATAATGGGGACTGCAAATGCTTTAAAGCTGTAAATGACAGTGAACATCTTGGGGACTATGACAAACTTCTCATTGCAAAAATGAGAAAAGCTATTACTATTATTCTCTTTAAAATGGAAGGGCAGATAATTGCTCGCAATCCTAAATTTGAAATGGAACCCCGTCTGCTTTTGGACAAAATAAATTTTGAAAAAAGCACAGTTATTATTGACGGTGTGGAACATCAAATTATGGACGCCGATATGCCTACCGTAGACCCAAAACACCCCTATAAACTTACTGCTGATGAAGAAATTGTAATAAATGAACTGAAAAGAGCCTTTATGCAAAGTGAAAAATTACAGCGCCATGTATCATTCCTCTATTCAAAGGGAAGTATGTATAAATGCTACAACTCTAATTTGCTTTTCCATGGCTGTATCCCCATGAATGAGGACGGCACTTTTACCGAAATAGATTTTGATGGCAATCACCCTGTCAGTGGTAAAAAACTTATGGACTACTGTGATGAAATGGCAAAAGCCGCATTCTTTATGCCCCAGGGTACACCGGAAAGACAAAGAGGTCTTGACTTTATATGGTATCTTTGGTGTGGAAAACATTCTCCGCTGTTCGGAAGACACGCTATGACAACTTTTGAAAGAGCAGAAATTTCCGACGAAAGAGTATGGAAAGAAAAGAAAGACCCCTATTACACTTTCACTAATGACCCCGAATACTGCCGCAAAATTCTGGCTGAATTTGATTTGGACCCTTATTCTTCCCATATTATAAACGGCCATGTGCCTGTCAAAACCAAAGAGGGTGAAAGTCCCTTTAAAGCTAACGGTAAGCTTATAAATATAGATGGCGGTTTCTGCAAACATTATCAGAAAACCACAGGAATTGCAGGATATACACTTATTTACAATTCAAACTGTTTAAGACTTGTAAGTCACCAGCCCTTTGACTCCACAGAACACGCAATAAAAAATGACTTTGACATCATTTCCAAGAGCCATATTTTTGAAACTGTGGAAAAACGCAAAACCGTAGGAGATACTGATACAGGTAAGGAACTTCGCCAGCAAATAGATGACCTTATGCTGCTTTTGCAGGCATATCGTTTAGGTATAATTCGCCAAAGCCATAAAACAGAATTTTAATTAGTTATAAAAAAATCCCGAATAAAATATTCGGGATTTTTATTTCTCTAACTCTATCAACTAGGTTTGGGTCGGAGGTTTGGCAGGATAAGTTATTCATTATTGCTCCGTCCCATGCACCTATCCATTGCTCCTGATTAAGATTAATTGCTGAGCGGGTGTCCTGTCTTATGTGTATATATGCCAGTGGAACTATTACGAAAGCGTATTCCACTGGACAGGGGTATTGTTCGTTATCTTCTCTGTTAGGTCTTAACATTTCTAAGGCGTCTTTCATAGACATAGCTTTTTCTAAAACTTTTGGGTGTACAGCACTAGCCACTCTGCCTAAAACGCCATCTGCCTCCAGCATATCCCACACATTTTGCATAGCAGGAGAATTTACTCGCAGGTCTTGTCTAAGTACCTCACCCCCTTGTGTGAATGGGTCTGGAAACCCTAGACTTCTTGCCCCACATACGGTTCTTATACTGGTTGTTGTTGGTGGTAAGCTGCTGTACCCTAAACCTATTTCAACAGACTCTGTTCTCTTTATGCTAGGCATTACAATTGAGCCGTTTCCCTCTATAGCTGCACATCTTCCCACATATTTAGCATTACTTGGGTCTCTCAAACTCTTACTATGGTTAAGTTTGCCGTCCTCAGAGGTTGCTACATAGCACTCTATCTGCCAGCCGAACTCCTGACCGTTATGTAAACTCCAATATCTTCCCTTATACTCCAGTTTTTGGTTTACAATATTATCTGCATTAACTTCATTCGCAAAACTTGTCACTGCTGTAGAGGATACCATAACTAAGGATAGTATTACCGATACTACTTTCTTAATACTGCTTCTATTCATACTATCACCTACTTACCGCCCTTATTCTTTAAGAAATCTGATATTTTTCCATTGTTTCCGTTGCTGTTATATCCGCCATTTTCTTTCCATCGCTTTTCGGCATCTCCCGGTTGCTGTATGCCGCCCTTTTCCCATGGGTCGGGTTGGCCAATTGGTGGGGTTACTGTGCCGTCTTCGTTCTTGGTTCCGCCGTAGTCTTTATTACTCAAATATTCTTCTAAGGCATCTAAGTAGTCCATTACAATCTGCTGTTCTTCCGGTGTCATCTTATCCCATGCTTTTGGGTTTCCGTTTTCATCTACAATTTTGTTTATTTTACGCTCTAACTCTTCGAATGTTTTCTTAGCGGTCTTCTGTTCAACTGGTACTGTATCTTTCTTGGCTTCTTCAGGTGTCTTTTCGATACTAGGTTTAACCAGATAATCATGTACTAAGTTCTCTGGTCTAAATATATTTGCATCATCAGTAACCATATGAACATATCTTCCTGCGAAACTAAGGTCATAACCCAAAACATCGCAGTACATCTGATAAGGCATATTAAGTATAAAGTTCTCGTTGTTAATTACAAATACCACACCATCTGGAATCTCAAATTCCCCTATATCAGTTTCCGCAGAAATCAAGTTTGAGCCGTTACCTCTAAATGTTATTTCATACTTATCTAGAACTGCAGATATTTCTATCACAAGCTCTTGGTCTTTTACACTGCTACTTACTACTTTCATGTTTTTTAGATATCCTGCTTCGTACAGCTTACACAAATCCATACTAGAAGTAAATGGTATCTTTGAAGACAATCCATCTATACACATTTTAGTTTCTTTATCCAATGCCATAAGTTTATCAAATTCGGCTTTATGGGCAGCTTCTCTGTCTTTTACACTGATTTTATCAAATTCCTCATGTTCTGTTGCAAGTTTGTTGAGTGCTGTTGCTTCATTATATCTTTCTATTAATTTATCTGCGTCATTGGCTGATGAAACAATATATAAAAGTTCATTGTCAATCTCATGTCTGATATTTTCGGTGTCTGTCAACAAGTCATCAACATTGATAACCTTATCCCCTGATATTATTACATCTGGTTTATTTTGAGCTTTATATACCGTAAGTCCAAATTTCTTTTCCTCTGATGCCTTATATACCTCGGTATCTAAAATTTCATCTATGGATTTGCGGGCATTTTCGCTTTCGGAATCATACCAGCCTCTGAGATAGTTTGATACCACTGTTTCTTCAATTATTGGCTCTGAATTTTCCTGTGATGATTCAGAAACACTTGATTGCTCTAAAACAGGCGGTTCTTGTCCACACCCGCTAAACATACCTGTAACAACTGTTAAAGCTAATATTCCCAAAACAACATTTTTAATTTTCATTTATCTTCCCTCCACTTTGTTTGTTGTTTATACTTATAATCTGTTAATCTGTAAGTATTTTTCCGCAGATTACAGATTATATGCTGAGTTTTATGGGGTTTAATTATTTACTCATATTCCTTAGAAAACACAGGTTCTTTGGGTTTGGGGTTTTTCTTTACGGAAACGGATTCTTGTTCGGTTTCACCCTCCCGAAGAAGTCTTGCCTGAACTACAAAACGCTGTTCCTCATTTTTCTCGCCGCCGTATTTGTATGTACAGGTGGAGAGAGTAAGCAATTTGTCATTATCATTTACATCCACATCATAAACAAGTTGTGAGCGTTTTTTTGCTTCATCAGCAATATCTTTAATCGTCATTTTATTATTGAATTTTGCAGTATCTTTGGCAGGGTCTATCAGATGATACTGAAAACCTATATCTGTGTAATAAACCGCAAACACCTGAAAAACCAATTTATCACTTGGGGTATACACATAAATATATGGGTTTTTCTTGGCAAAATCCACATTAAGATAATTAAAAAGCTGGCCAAATTTTTCGCCGCTGGGTTTATCATCCATATTGTGGCCGTAAATTATAGTGTTTGGCTTTAATGAATTTCTGTCTTTTAGTACACATTCATAATCAGCATAGTAACAACCATACCAGTTGTATTCCTTGGAAATATCTCTTCGCAAATAAAAATCATTGTCAGTAGACTGCAAAATTTCATTGTTAATTTTAGTATTGGGAATTTTAATCCAGCCTACTGCATCAGAATTTATAGCATTGGCATCTTTGAGTTTGCTTCTTATGGAGTCATCCACAGTCATGTTTTTCTCGGAGGACTGGCTGTCATTTGAGTTTTCTTCCGAGGAACTGTTATTTTTATTGTTTTGGCTGTTGGGCAAACTGCTTTCGGAACTTGACTTGGAAGAATCATTATTGTTTAGGTTGTTACAGGCAGAAAAGGATAAAATCATTCCTGCTGTCAAAACAAAGCTCAATATTTTCCTCATTAATTCATTTTTAAAAAACTGCATTGCTTAATTTAACTCCTCGGATTATTATTTATTTGTTTTGTAAAATTTATTTGTATTCCTTAGAGAATTTAGGTTCTTTAGGTGAAGGATTTTTCTTTACAGAAACAGTTTTCTGTTCTTTTTCATCTTCACGGAGAAGTCTTGCCTGAACTACAAAACGCTGTTCCTCATTTTTTTCACCACCGTATTTATATGTGCAGGTGGAAAGAGTGAGCAATTTGTCATCATTGTTTACATCAACATCATAAATCATCTGTGAACGCAGTTTAGCTTCATCCACAATGTCTTTAATAGTTATTTTTTTATTTACTTTTGCTGAATCCTTAACAGGGTCTACATAATGGTATTTGAAAGCTGTTTCTGTATAATAAACCGCAAATACCTGAAAAACCATTCTGTTATCAGGTGTGTAGATATAAATATAAGGATTGTTCTTTGCAAAATCTTCATCAAGATAATTAAAAAGCTGAGCAAATTTTTTTCCGTTAGGTCTGTCTTCCATGTTATGTCCATAGATTACAGTGTTGGGTGAGAGAGATTTTTCATCTTTCATAACAGATTCATAATCAGCGTAGTAACATCCATACCAGTTGTAATTCTTGGTTATATCCCGTCTAAGATAGAATTCATTATCCTTTGCCTGAATAATTTCATTGTCTATTTTAGTATTTGGAATTGTAATCCAGCCCACTACATCAGAATTTATTTTATGAGCCTCTTTTATTTTATCATTTACAAGTTTGATTTCTTCTTTGACAGCTTGCTTTGAAGCATTATCTTTTTCGTTTTCTTTTGAGGAATTATCTTTTTTGCTGCTGTCCTTATCCTTGGAAGAATTGGAACTTGTTTCAGAAGACTGGGAAGATGATATATCTGATGAATTGTCATTTACATCCTTTTTATCTGAACAGGATGAAAATGTCATAATTATTCCACATGCCAAAACAGCACATAATAATTTCTTAGTGAATTTTTTGTTAAAAATTTGCATTGTTTAAATTAACTCCTTATTTTTTTATTTATCAGCGGCACAGTTGCAAATCATGCCCTTTTCACCATCAACTTTGACTGTACTCCCGTTTTTAAGAATGGAACAGGCACTTTTAGCCCCGATTATTACCGGAATATCCAAAGCCTTGCCCACTATTGCCTCATAGGAATTTTCGTTTGGATTTTCTGTAATAATAGCTGCTGCTTTCTGCAAAACAGAAAGAATTTTTTCACTTGCCTTTGTAATTACAAGTATATCCCCTGAACGAAATTTGCTCAAAGCCTCTTTTTCATCCTTGCATACACATACAGGAGAAATAACGCTTTTGTTTACCAGGGATTTTCCGCTGACAATGACATTTCCCACCATCTGTACTTTAAGAAGATTGGTGGTACCTGCTATACCTATAGGTACACCCGCAGTCAAAACTACCAGTTCACCATCTTTAACAAATCCTGCTTTGGAAGTTTCTTCCACTGCATGATTAAATAAATCCTCATAATTATCTCTGTAATCCACCATAAGAGGAGTAACTCCCCATGACATACTCAGTTGCCTGAAAGTATGTTCGGAAGGTGTACAGGCTATAATGGGTTTGTCTATTCTGAATCTGCTGCACATTCTGGCGGTATGACCGGAATGAGTTACAGTTATAATAGCTGCTGCATCCAAATCATAAGCTGTAGTACAGGTTGCATGACTTATAGCATTGGTAACATCACTTAATGAGGAAGAAACATTTTCATCATTGGTAAAATATGCCGATTTATAGTTTATATCTTCTTCGGTTCTTTTGGCAATAGTTGCCATAGTTTTTACAGATTCTACAGGGTACTTACCTGCGGCAGTTTCGCCAGAAAGCATAATTGCACTGGTTCCGTCATAAATCGCATTGGCAACATCAGCAGCTTCAGCTCTGGTAGGTCTTGGATTTCTCATCATGGAATCCAGCATCTGAGTAGCTGTAATAACATGTTTTCCAGCCATATATGCCTTTTTTATCATCATCTTTTGAATAATAGGCACATCTTGAATAGGCACTTCCACACCCATATCCCCTCTTGCCACCATTACACCGTCAGAAACCCGAAGAATATCGTCAATATTTTCCACTCCCTGACTGTTTTCGATTTTTGCAATAATTTTAATTGTATGACAATCGTTGTCTTCCAAAATCTTTCTTATTTTCAAAATATCATCAGCAGTTCTGGTAAAAGAAGCCGCAATAAAATCAAATCCTGTCTTTATTCCGAAAATAATATCTTCATAATCTTTTTCGCTGACAAATGGAAGTGAAAGACTTATACCCGGCACATTTATACTTTTTTTGTCAGAGAGGTCTCCGCCATTAATTACAGAACAAACAATATCCATACCGTTTATTTCTTTTACTTTAAGCTCTATAAGTCCATCATCAGCTAAAATGGTACTTCCGATTTTTACATCTTTGTAAAGCTCCGAATAAGTTATGGCACAACCATTTTCATCTCCGATGATTTCAGTGTCATTTTTCAGAATAAATTGAGAACCTGTTTTCAAAGTTACTTTTCCATTTTGGAATTTGCAAAGTCTTACTTCAGGACCTTTGGTATCTAAAAGTGTAGCTACAGGTTTAGTAAAATTTTTTCTCACTTTTTCCACTATTTTATATGTTGCCAAATGTTCCTTATGATCTCCATGGGAAAAATTAAATCTGGCAATATCCATTCCGGCATTTATAAGCTGGGATATGGTTTCTTCGTTATTTGAAGCAGGACCTAATGTACAAACAATCTTTGTTTTTCTCATAAAAGCCTCCTGAAATTTAGGTGTAATAATTAATATTATAGTATTACACAAAGAAAATTGCAATATATTACAGAATGTTTTGTAAGGCGCTTTCGGTAATAATGTGTATTTTCTTTATGGTTTTACTGCATAAATTTACAAATCAATATCTATTGATACAGGGCAGTGATCACTGCCTAAAATATCACTATGGATTTTTGCATCTTTTAGTTTATCACCCAGTCTCTCTGAAATAAGAAAATAATCAATTCTCCAACCGGCATTTTTTTCTCTGGATTTAAACATATAACTCCACCATGAATAAGCTTCTTCCTTGTCCGGATAAATTTTTCTGAAAGTGTCGATAAAGCCATTGTCCAAAAACTGAGTCATTTTATTTCTTTCTTCAATGGTAAATCCTGCATTTTTGGTGTTTGTTTTGGGATTTTTAAGGTCAATTTCCTTATGAGCCACATTTAAATCTCCACAGATTATAACAGGTTTTTTCTCGTCTAATTTTTTAACATAAGCCTGAAAATCATCTTCCCATTTCATACGGTAGTCCAGTCTTTCCAGCTCTCTTTTGGAATTTGGGGTATAAACTGTTACAAAATAAAAATTTTCATATTCCAAAGTAATAACTCTGCCTTCATGGTCATGTTCATCTATTCCCATTCCGCAAATTACTTTCATAGGTTCATGCTTTGTGAAAACGGCTGTGCCTGAGTAACCTTTTTTGTCGGCACTGTTCCAGTACTGATAATAACCCTCAGGGTTAAATTCCGCTTGGCCTTCCTGCATTTTGGTTTCCTGCAATGCAAAGAAATCGGAATTTGAATTTTTAAAAAAATCTCCGAATCCTTTTGTTAAGCAGGCTCTTAATCCATTTACATTCCATGAAGTAAAAATCATTTGATTTTCTCCTTTTCAAAGGTATATATAATACCTGTATTTTAGTTTAATTTATATAATTTTAATATTTGTATTCAGATATATATTATATCACATTGCAAAAGAAATGGTAATACTTTTTTAAAATAATAATGTTGATAAAAAATACAATCAGTGCTATACTTATTAAAAATATACAGTTGTATTTATTTAGATTCGGAGAGTGATTTTATGAATAAAAGAGTATTTTTATTTGTTTTGGATTCTTTCGGCATAGGAGAACTTCCCGATGCCTATAAATTTGGCGATGAAGGCAGCAATACACTGAGAGCCTGTGCTTCATCAAAATATTTTGATACACCCAACATGAAACGCTACGGACTTTTTAACATAGATGGTGTGGAATTGTCAAAAGAGGAAAAACCAATAGGCAGTTTTGCACGCCTTGCTGAAAAAAGCATAGGAAAGGACACTACTACAGGCCACTGGGAAATGAGCGGACTTGTTTTGGATAAGCCTTTTCCCACCTATCCTAACGGTTTCCCCGACGAAATCATAAAAGAATTTGAAAAACGCACAGGAAGGGGAACTTTGGTAAACAAACCCTATTCAGGCACAGCAGTTATAAATGACTACGGCAAAGAACATATGGAAACAGGAAAACTCATAGTTTACACTTCTGCTGACAGTGTGTTCCAAATAGCTGCCCATGAAGATATAGTACCAGTTCCTGAACTTTATCACTACTGTGAAATTGCCAGAGAACTTTTGCAGGGTGAACATGGAGTGGGCAGAGTTATTGCAAGACCTTTTGCGGGAAAATATCCAAACTTTGAAAGAACATCCAACCGCCATGACTATTCATTGGTACCATCTAAGGACACTATGCTGGATGCTGTTAAAAATGCAGACCTTGATGTTATCGCTGTAGGCAAAATCAATGATATTTTTGCGGGAAAAGGTGTTACTGAAACTTATCGTACCATATCTAATGATAATGGTATGGAAGTTTCTATGGAAATGGTTAAAAAGGATTTTCATGGACTTTGTTTTATAAATTTAGTTGATTTTGATATGAAGTATGGCCACAGAAATGATGTGGGCGGTTATGCAAAAGCTCTTACCGCTTTTGATAAGCAAATAGCAGAGTTTGAAAAAGAACTTCAGCCTGATGATATAGTTATTATCACCGCTGACCACGGTTGTGATCCCAGCACCCCAAGCACTGACCATTCCAGAGAATATGTTCCAATGATTATCTTCGGAAATAACATTAAAAACGGAGTAAATCTTGGCACAAGAGATACTTATGCTCATATCGGCGCCACTGTTTTGGATTATCTCGGCGTAAAAGGCAATATAGACGGCAAATCTTTCTTAAATGAAATAATTAAATAGAGGGATGATTTCATGTTTATAGATTCCAAAAAGCTTATAATAAAAGCTATTGAAGCCAGAAAATTTTCCTATGCACCATATTCGGGTTTTTGTGTAGGAGCAGCACTCCTCACCAAAACCGGTGAAATTTTTACAGGCTGCAATGTGGAAAGTGCCTCCTATTCTCCCACAAACTGTGCCGAAAGAACTGCTGTTTTTAAAGCGGTTTCTGAAGGAAAATTGGATTTTGCCGCTATAGCAATTATCGGAGGCAAGGGTCATGAGGGAAAAACCGAAAATTACACCGCTCCCTGCGGAGTATGCAGACAGGTTCTGGCAGAATTTAATGATGGCTCTATGAAAGTTATTTTGGCAAAAGATGAAAATGACTTTAAAGAATACTCATTGTCAGAACTGCTCCCATTGTCATTTACACCTAAATCACTGGTGTAAAAATATATAAAAAGAGGTAAAAAAAATGTCATACGTAAATTACATCACAGAAACATTCAAAAAACTCACATCAATCGACGGTCCCAGCGGATTTACAGCAAATTCAGCCGACTTTTGTATCAATGAATTTAAGGCTTTGGGCTACGATGCAAAGAAAACCGTTAAAGGCGGCGTTATAGTTTCCTTAGGCGGAAAAGATAAAGAAAACGGTCTTTTGCTCTCTGCTCACCTTGATACATTGGGCGGTATGGTTAAATCCATCAAATCAAACGGCAGACTCAGAATATCTGCTGTAGGCGGTTTTACTGCAAACAATGTGGAAGCTGAAAACTGCAAAGTTTACACAAGAGACGGAAAAGTATTCACAGGCTGTTTCCAGCTTGATAATGCCAGCACTCATGTAAACAAGGATTACAATACAACTGCAAGAACATTTGACACATTGGAAGTTGTTTTGGACACACTCAGCACTTCAAAGGAAGAAACCATCAAAGATGGAATTTCTGTAGGGGACTTTGTATGTGTTGACCCTAAAACTGTTATCACAGAAACTGGATTTGTAAAAAGCAGATTTATTGATGACAAAATGAGCGTTGCTGTTATTCTTGGTATTGCCAAATACCTGAAAGATGAAAACATCACTCCTAACAGAGCAATTTATGCTCACATTACAGTTTATGAAGAAGTGGGACATGGTGCCTGCGGAACAATGCCTGAAGGCGTTACTGAAATGTTGGCTATTGACATGGGCTGTGTAGGTGACGGACTTACCTGTACAGAAAGAGAAGTTTCCATCTGTGCTAAGGACTCCAGAGGCCCTTACAACTATGAAATGACAAGCAGACTTATTGAACTTGCCAAAAAACATGAACTCAGATATGCTGTTGATATTTACCCCATGTACGGAAGCGACTGCGATGCTGCCTTGGGAGCAGGTTATGACATCAGACATGCTCTCATAGGTACAGGTGTTTATGCAAGCCATGGTTATGAAAGAACTCATATTGACGGAATTGATGCTACATTTGAACTTACTAAGGCATTTATTTTGGAATAACTTACCAAAAGGAGATAAGCCATGAAAAAAACAATAATAGGTGGTATATTGGCAATATGCGGAACCTTTGGCACTTCGTCAGTTTTAAATACAGTTGCTGATAATCTTGTGTCAGGTTGGAGTACCCCTCCGGGAAGATTTATAACTACTGTTATTATGTATGATTTAATTATTCCTCTTATTTTGTTTTCTGTCATACTTATTTTAGGACTTGTTATTTTGGGAATAGAATATTTCAGAAAAGAAAAGTAAAATCACAAAAAATTATCCCCCCAATAAAATTGGGGGGATTTATTTTTATTCGGTTATTTAATTTTACAGTTTTGTGGATTATCAATTTAGTATTGGTGGACTTTGCTTTCAATAAAACCATCAAAAAGCTTATCCAGATATAAGAAAGATTTTCCGGTGCCTATTGCCACACATTCAATGGGGTTTTCTGCAACATAGGCATTTATTTTTAGTCTGTACTTTATGTATCTGTCCAAACCGTGAAGCAGAGAACCTCCTCCTGTCATGGTGAGGCCGTTGTTTAAAATATCTGCTGAAAGTTCAGGTGGTGCCACTTCCAAAACACTTTGAAGTGCCCCCACAATCTGATCGCACATTTCCAGCATAATCGGACAGATTTCACTTCTTTTTATATCTACTTTTTGTGGCAGACCACTAACTAAGTTTCTGCCTTTTACAGTATAGGAAATATCCTCGTCATCACGGAAAAATACACTGGCAATTTCGCATTTAAGAGTATCCGCCATTTTTTCACCTATGAGAATATTATGAGTGTTTCTTATATATTTTATTATAATTTCGTTAAAATTTCTTCCTGCAATTTTAATAGAGGTTTTATTTACAATTCCATTTAAAGATAAAATTGCAATATCCGTAGTACCTCCGCCTATATCCAAAATAATATGACCATTTGGGCGTGTTATATCTATGCCGGCTCCGATTGCGGCAGCAACAGGTTCCTCAATAAGAAAAACTTTTCTGGCTCCTGATTTTACAGCCACATTAATTACAGCTCTAGATTCCACATCTGTTATGCTTGACGGAACACAGATAGCTACTCTGGGTTTTACCATACCTGTAGCACAGGATTTTTTTATAAAATATTTTACCATTTCTTCCGCTAAATAAAAATCTGATATTATACCGGTAGTAAGCGGATAAACCGCTTTTATTTTTCCGGGGGTTTTTCCCACCATTTTATATGCATCTTCACCTACTGCAAGAACTGCCCCTGTATCGGCATTTACTGCCACCACAGAGGGTTCATGCAAAATTATTCCCTTTTCGTGATTATATATAAGTACCGATGATGTTCCCAAATCTATTCCTATATCACTTGATGCCATTATTTTCCTCCTTGCCTGTGTGCAGGACAGTCCTGCTGTCAAACTCGCCAAATCGGCGGTAATTTTCTGTTTTTTCATAAACTATAGCGGGATAAAATTAATTAATATAATTATACTGCTATTATAAAGGATTTTTTCCTTTGTTTCAATAGAAAACATAGCTATATTTTATATATGTCTTTTTCCAATACATCCAACTAAACAAACAACTTTTTCTGCTCCATTTTCTTTCAAAAGTTTTGACAAGACATTTAAAGTAGCTCCTGTGGTACAAATATCATCTATAAGCAGAAAATTTTCACAGGGAAGTTTATCTAAATTTATTATATAGCTGTCCCTGGCATTTTTAATTCTTTCAGAATAATTCAAACCATGCTGAGTTTTGCTGTTTTCATCCCTGCTGAATAAGTTCTCAAATATAGGAATACCCACTATATCAGAAAATTTTCTTGCCATAATATACGGAGGATTAAAACCTCTTTCTTTCAATCTTTTGGCGGTTGTTGGAACATAGACAATATAATCGAATTTCTCATTTTTAAATTGTTTGAAAAATCTTTTTGCCATTTCTTCAGCAAAGAAATTACAGTTATCTTTCATACCTTTAAATTTAAGGTTAATCATAGCCTGTTTAGATGCATCTTCATAATAAAAAGGTGATGTTATATCATCAAAATATATTTGTTTTACAGAAACATGGGATTTACATGATATATTTTGTGGAACTATGGATAAAAACTCATTGCATTTTCCACAGATATACTCATTATCAAAAATAACTTTTTTACATACAGCACATTTGTTGGTAAAAAGAATATGTTTTATTTTTTCAAAGATCTTATTTAAAATTTTATTTCATCTGCCTTTTTAGTCTTTTTCTTTAAGCATTGCCGTCAAATTGGTGTACCGGAGGGTTTTTCTGTTGTTATCTACCATTTCTCTGACAGTTCTTTCATCACCTGCTATTATAAGTATTTTTTTAGCTCTTGTAATTCCTGTGTACAAAAGATTTCTGAAATGCAATTTGCTGTGATTTCCCATAAGTGGAATTATAACTGCATCAAATTCATTTCCCTGACTTTTATGTATGGTTACCGCATAGGCAAGATCAAGTTCATTTGCCATTTCAAAACTGTATGCAGCTATTCTGTCATCAAAATTTATTATAATCGTCTTTGAGCCTTTGTCTATAGTTTCTATAATACCTATATCTCCGTTAAAAATCCCCATGCCTTCTTCACCGTTTTTCTCCCAGATTATATCATAATTATTTCTAATCTGCATAACCTTGTCATTTTCTCTCAAAAGTATAAAAGGTGTTTTTAGTTCAGCTTTTTTGCTGTTTGGAGGATTTAATCTTTTTTGCAATGCCAGATTCAGTTCTTTTGTGCCTAAAGTTCCGTTTTTTTGAGGAGAAAGAACCTGTATATCCCAAAGTGAAGAAAATCCGTAACTTTTTGGCAGACGGGTTTCCACCAAATCACATACCAAAGTTTCGGTTTGTTTTCTGTCATTTCTTTTCATAAAGAAAAAATCTTTATTTCTGACTGTCAAATCAGGATATTGACCATTTACGATTTTATGGGCATTGGTTACAATAAGGCTTTCTGCAGCCTGTCTGAAAATCTCTGTGAGATTTACCCTTGTTATAAGTCCGCTGTCGCATAAATCTTTCAGTATATTTCCCGCTCCAACGGGGGGCAACTGATCCGAATCCCCCACCATAATAAGTTTACATCCCATACGAAGTGCCAAAAGCAGACTTTCAAACAATAGCACGTCCACCATTGACATTTCATCTATAATAACTGCATCATAGGGCAATGGATTTTTTGCATTTCTTTTAAAGTTATTCACACCGTTTTCATCTTTAAAATCCACTTCCAAAAGTCGGTGAATTGTTTTTGCATCTTTACCTGTAACTTCGCTCATGCGTTTGGCAGCTCTGCCGGTAGGAGCCGCCAAAGCAACTTTCATTCCCTCATCTTCCAAAAGTCTGATTATACCGTTTAATGTAGTGGTTTTACCTGTGCCGGGACCCCCTGTTAAAATCATCACACCCTTTGTGTATGCGGCTGCAATGGCTCCCCTTTGCTGTTTGGCATATTCTATCCCCAGTCTTATTTGTAAGTTGTCTATCTTTTTTTCTATATCTTCATTTAGGTTTATATTCATCATCAGCATAAGTTTAATTTTGCCCGCTATAAAAGTTTCAGCTTCAAACAGCTTTGTAAGATAAATAAATCTTTTAGCCGAAACATATTCGGAAAGTTCTGCATTTCCCAACATTGTGTCCACAGCAGCTTCTATACTTTCTGAGTTTTGCCCTAAAAGTTCACCTGTTTTTTTCACAAGTTTTTCAAAAGGAATACAGCAATGTCCGTTTTTCATGTTTTCAGTGAGAATATATATAACAGCACCCTGAATGCGTATAAAACTGTCGCCGGGCATATCCATGGAGGCATAAATCGCATCTGCCTGTTCAAATCCCAGTCCTATATCTTCTCCACAGAGCAAAAAAGGGTTTGAGCTTATAACACTTGGAGCTGCAGCTCCCCATTTTTTCCAGACAGCTACCGCCTCCCCCGATGTTATCCCCAAATTCGCAAGATAAAGCATTACAGCTCTTATACCGAAAACCCTTTTAATTTCCTCAGAAATTTTCTCGCTTTTGTTAAAAGTTATACCTTTAACTTCCATAAGTCGTTCAGGTTGATTTTCCATAATTTCTATGGTTTCATCTCCAAATTGTTCCACGATTTTTTTAGCCATGGCGGGACCTATTCCCTTTATTACACCTGATGCCAGATATTTAAAAATTGCGTCAGAATTATCGGGAGGTGTGCGTTCTATAAATTTTGCTTTAAATTCGGTTCCGTAAGTTGAATGAGTGGTAAAATATCCTGTTGCTTTTACATTTTCTCCCACTGCCACATCAGTAAATTTCCCCACAACTGTCAATAACTCTTCATGGTATGTTATATTCATCACGGTAAATCCCGAATTATCGTCCCGAAAATTTATTTCTTCCACCTGACCGCTTATAGTTTCGGTTCTGTCATTTATCATGGGGAACTCCTCCTTTGTATTATATTTAAACTTATCTCAGCATAATACATATTTTCCCCTTTTGCAAATTTAATTAATTTCAGAAATATTTATGT
>JAHHUB010000070.1 GCA_020024175.1 Oscillospiraceae bacterium
AATCGTACACATATATAAATAGTTTGTTTATTGCAGATTAAGTTTTTCTTGTTTATTAGTTAAATGTAAAATGGAAAACAGCAATTATACAAATAATTATATAACAGGAAAAATTACAGTAGCATAAAAATATGGTTTAAAGTTTGAAAGGAGAACATTATGGGACTTATAAGAGCAGCAGTAGGCTCAACAGGCGGTGTTTTTGCAGATCAGTGGAAAGAATACTTTTATTGTGATGCTATAGATGAAAACATATTGGCTGTAAAAGGAAAAAAACGAATAGGACGGCGTTCATCCAACACAAAAGCAAGTGATAACATCATTTCCGATGGTTCTATAATTGCAGTGGCTGATGGTCAATGTATGCTTATAGTTGAACAGGGTAAAGTTGTTGAAATATGTGCAGAACCAGGTGAATTCATTTATGATTTTTCAACAGAACCTTCTATTTTCCAAGGTAATTTGAGTGAGAGCATAGGTGAAGTATTCAAAACTTTAGGTAAACGTTTTACCTTTGGTGGAGAACCTCCGAAAGATCAAAGAGTTTACTACATCAATACCAAGGAGATTTTTGGCAACAAATATGGAACACCCAGTCCAATTATTTTTAAAATAACAGATAGAGATGCAAATATTTACATAGATATGCCTATTCGTTGCTTTGGTGAATATAGCTATAAAATAACAAATCCACCATTATTCTATACAAATGTATGTGCTAATTTTGCCAAAGATTTTACCAGAGACAAAATTAATGAGCAAATGAAGAGCGAACTGCTTACACATTTAGGACCAGCATTTGCAAGAATTTCTGCAAAGGGTATACGTTATTACGAACTTATGGGACATACTTTTGAAATTCGTGATGCATTAAAAGAAGAGCTCAGTCAAGAATGGAAAGGCATAAGAGGTATTGAACTTATAAATTTTGGTATTTCCAGCATAAGTGGAGACGAAAAAGTAGAAGAAAAGCTGCGTAATGTTCAACTTTATTCCAGAAATTCTTCCGCTTTGGCAGCTGAAATCGGTGCTTCTCAAGCTGAGGCTATGAAAATGGCAGCTTCTAACCAAGGAGCCGGATCTGCTATGGCATTTATGGGTATGGGTATGGCAAATCAAATGGGTAATATGAATACAGCTAATTTATTTCAAATGGGCCAACAACAAATACAACAGCAACAGCAGCAACAACAACCACAACCACAAAAGTCAGTTGGTTGGGCATGTTCCTGTGGACACACTGGAAATATGGGTAAATTCTGTGCTGAATGTGGTGCTTCAAAGCCTGTAGAAAATGTTGGTTGGGAATGTTCTTGTGGAACTATGAATAAAGGCAAATTTTGTACTGAATGTGGTAAACCAAGACCCTCAGCAACGGCTGTATATAAATGTGATAAATGTGGATGGGAACCTGAAGATCCAATGAATCCTCCTAAATTCTGTCCTCAATGTGGAGACCCATTTAACAACAGTGATATTAGATAATTTGAAAATATAAAAACTCATCTGCTAAAGATATATATCTATATAAAGGAGAATGATAATGCCATCACAAGTAACCAACTATAAATGTCCAGCTTGCGGAGCACCACTTCATTTTTCAGAAATAACGGGAAAAGTGGAATGTGATTATTGTGGTTCTTCCTATGATGCAGAAGAAATTGAAGCTAAATACAAGGAAAAAAATGCAGAAGCTGAAAAAGCAGCTCAGGAAGATATAAAAAAAGAATATAATACAAATGATACCGATGATTCATGGGGTGAAGAAGGCAAAAATATGAAAATGTATGATTGCCCATCCTGTGGAGCACAGATTTTCTGTGATGATACTACTGCTGCAACCAGTTGCCCATATTGTGGAAACCCATCTATAATTTCTGGACAATTCAGTGGAATACAAAAGCCTGACTATGTTCTTCCTTTTAAATTTGAAAAAAAACAAGCAGTAGAAGCATTAAAAAAACATTATAAAAGTAAACTTCTTTTGCCGAATGCTTTTACAATTAACAATCATATTGAGGAAATAAAAGGAATATATATCCCGTTTTGGCTTTTTGATATTGATGTGGATGGAGATATGAGTTATCATGCAACCCGTACTACTGTTACAAGGCAAGGAGATTATAAAGTAAGTCATACAATGCATTATGATGTATACCGCTCAGCTAAAATAAATTTTGAAAAAATCCCTGTGGATGGATCTGCAAAAATGCCTGATGATTATATGGATTCCATAGAACCCTTTGATTATAAAGAGCTTAAAAAGTTTGCAGGAGCATATTTGACCGGTTTTTTTGCTGATAAATATGATGTTGATAAAAATGAGGCTGCTAAAAGAGCTGATGAAAGATGCCGTGAAACATCATTAAGAAGCATAAAAAATACAGTTAATGGTTATGATACAATAAATGAAATCAGCAGACATATCAATATTAATAGTAAAGATGTAAAATATGCATTAATGCCTGTATGGCTGCTTACCACAAAATGGAATAATAAAAATTATCTTTTTGCAATGAATGGTCAAACCGGAAAATTTGTGGGGGATTTACCTGTTGATAAAAGAAAATTAAATTTCTGGTTTTGGTCTGTGGCGATTGGAGCATCAGCGATATTCAGTTTTTTGTTTTCCGGAACTTTAGGTAACTTTATTACAGGACTATTTTCATAGGAGGAAGGCAATAAAATGAGTAAAAAATTATCAGCAATAATTTTAAGTATAATACTTGTTTTATCTTTTGCTGGAACATCTTTGGCAAGTGATTCAAATTATGTTACCGATGAAACAGGTATTTTGGAAAATTCTCAAAAAACTAAATTGAATGATAAAGCCAAAGAAATATCTTTAAAATACAACTGTGGTGTATACATAATTGTTTTACAGGATTATCTCAGTTATTTGGATAATCCAACAGGAGCAGTAATTAAAGATACAGCTGAAAAATTCTATTTTGAAGATTCTATGGGCATGGGTAAAGACAAAAGCGGAATTATGCTTATGCTGTCAATGAGTGATAGAGATTATATTCTTTATGCTCATGGTTACGGAAATACAGCGTTTACAGATTATGGCAAGAATTATTTGGCAGACAGTTTTTTGGGTGAACTTGGAAATGACAACTGGTACAAAGGGTTTGACATCTATCTTAATACCTGCAACAGGATGTTGGAATCTGCATATAAAGGTAGACCAGTAGATGTAAATAGTAAACTTATATCACCATACGCCAAAATTGTGGGGATTATTGCTTGTGTGATTTTGGGGTTTATTACAGCTTTTATTGTTAAAAATATTTTGTTAAACCAGCTTAAATCTGTAGCTAAAAATAGAGAGGCCAATCAATATATAGCCGATGGTGGTTTAAAATTGATTGATGAATATGATAGACATACCCATACAACTCAAAAAAAAGTTTACGACCCGCCCCAAAGTAAAAATTCTTCAAAAAGTAGTGGCGGTACCACTGTGGACAGCAAAGGATCTTCTAGTAAAAGTGGCAAATTCTAAATTATCTATTATAATAATGAATATAGGTATTAATTATTAATTTCCAATGGTATTATTTTATAGTACAACTGAATATGGTTGTTATGATTAATATAAATATTTATAATACTAAAAAATATTGTAATAATAAAGATTATACATCAAATACTATCTTTAAATAAACTGATAAAATAAAACACCAGTACAATTAAAAAATACTAACGATAGTTACTAATATAACCTCATATTATTGTAATTAGTATATTTTACTTATCTTTGTTAAAAATATTTACAATATGATAAAATAAAGTTTATTGACCTGAAAATAGTAAAATGATATATTAAATTTGTGCCGATATATGGCAAAGAAAGGATGATGAAATTGAACAGATTAATTAATAAAACTGCTATTGTTACTTCTTCAACTAAAGGGATAGGTTTGGCTGCAGCTAAAGCTTTTGTAGTAGAGGGGGCAGATGTATATTTAGCTGTAAGAAATAAAGAACTTGGTGATGAAATTGCCAAAGAACTTACAAAGCTGGGACCTGGAACTGCTAAAGCTGTCTTATGGCAGGCATATGATTTTGATTCTTATGAACCAATGGTAGATGAAGTTATAAGAGATGCTGGAAAAATAGATATTTTGGTAAATAATTTTGGTGGAACAAACCCAAAAATAGACAGAGATATAATTTCCACAGATTACAAGGAATTTGTAAAATATCTGGATGTAAATGTAAACAGTGTATTTTTGACCAGTAATTTGGTACTTAACAAATCTATGGTGGAAAGAAAATGCGGCTCTATTATTAATATTGGTTCTATTGCAGGTATTACAAACGATTACAAACAATGTGCTTATGGAGTATCTAAATCAGGTATAATTCATTTAACTAAAATGATTGCTGTACAAACAGGCAGATATAACATCAGATGTAATGTTGTATGTCCAGGTATGACCGCAACAGATGCAGTTACCAATAATCTTACAGAAGAATACCAAAATCAGTTTGCAAAAGCTACACCACTTATCAGAATGGCAACACCTGAGGAAATTGCTGCTGCAATAACATATTTTGCTTCTGATGAATCTGCATTTACAACAGGACAAGTGCTTTCCGTTGAAGGTGGTTACAGTCTAGCTCCTGGAACTTATGGCGATGATATTGGAGCTAAAGCTATAAAAAATAACTAATATTTTTAAACAAATAACAAACAAATCCTAAACCATGTTAATGAGGTTTAGGATTTTTTTATATTAGATAAATAATATTTTCACTGCAAAATAACAAATGAAAAATTTTTTAAATTTATAGTTTAATTTACAAAACTACTTTTATGTATAAATTATATAAAATAATATGAAATAAAACAATAATAATTATATAGTAAAATGGATGTTTTTCCTTGACTTTTTATAAATAAAGTAGTATAACATTTTAGACGAAGAACAATAGGTTAAACTGTACTCAAATGATGAGCAGTTTATTGTTTTGTCAAAGTTGAAATAGAAAAGAGAATGGGTGATAGAAATGAATAAAGATTTAACTATGGGAAAACCAAGTACAGTACTTTGGCTGTTTTGTATGCCCCTTTTTGGAAGTGTTATTTTTCAGCAGCTATACAACATTGCAGATAGCTTTGTAGCTGGTAAATTTATCGGTACAGAGGCTTTGGCAGCGGTGGGAAACAGCTATGAAATAACACTTATTTTTATAGCATTTGCTTTTGGCTGCAATATAGGCTGTTCAGTTATTGTTTCACAGTTGTTTGGGGCAAAACGATACAGTGACCTTAAAACTGCAGTTTATACAACGCTTATTTCCAGTGGAGTATTATGCGGACTTCTGATGCTTGGAGGATTTTTGTTCAGTGATGGACTTTTAGCTCTTATCAATACACCTGCCAATACCTTTGCAGATTCAAAACTTTACCTCGATATATATATATTGGGATTACCCTTTGTATTCTACTACAATGTGGCAACAGGTATTTTTTCAGCTTTGGGAGATTCCAAAACACCTTTTATCTTTTTAGCTTGTTCTTCAATTTCAAATATTTTAGTGGATATAGTTTTTGTATCTGTATTTAAAATGGGAATAGCAGGAGTAGCATGGGCAACATTTATATGTCAGGGTATAAGTTGTGTATTGGCACTTATTGTGGTTTTTAAACGCTTTGCATCAATCAAAACTGATAATAAACCAAAATTATTCTCAAAAGATATATTAAAACAAATTTCAGTAGTTGCTATCCCCAGCATTTTACAGCAAAGTTTTATTTCTGTGGGAAATATTATTATTCAAAGTGTAATCAACAGTTTCGGTTCCGCTGTAATGGCTGGATATTCTGCATCAATAAAGCTTAACAACATGGTTGTAACATCTATGACTACATTGGGCAATGGTATGTCAAATTATACAGCTCAAAATATTGGAGCACAAAAACATGACCGTGTAAAAGAAGGATTTACAGCAGGATTTAAAATGGTTTGCTTAATTTGTCTGCCTCTTGCAGTTCTGTATTTCTTCTGCGGAAGAAGCCTTGTATACATATTTATGGATAGTCCTACGGGCTCTGCTATGGATGCAGGTGTCCAATTCCTCAAAATTGTAGCACCTTTCTATTTCATAGTTTCTGTTAAATTGATGACTGATGGTATTCTTCGTGGTGCAGGTATGATGCGCCAGTTTATGATTTCAACTTTTGCAGATTTAATTATTCGTGTTACTTTGGCAATAATTTTGTCAAAGACTTCATTGGGTTATACAGGTATTTGGATGTCATGGCCAATAGGCTGGTCAGTTGGTATGATTCTTTCATTGATATGTTATAAATCAGTGAATTGGGGAACACGATAGTATATGCTAATACCAAATCCCCTTGTGCAGTTATTATCCTGCACAAGGGGATTTTACTATGTAAATTGCTATTTGCTGTATTTTTCAAACCAATTTGTAATTTCAGTAAGTCTGCGTATTCTATGATTTGGTTTACCGGAACGTGATAAATCATGATTTTCACCATGGAACATACAGAGTCTTGCAGGGATTCCACGGTCTTTTAACACAGTGTACATTTGTAAACCTTGTTCTAATGGACAACGATAGTCTTCATCAGAATGTATAAACAGAGTAGGGGTTTTTACATTTTCGGCATATTTAATAGGAGAATGTTGCCACAATTTTTCAGGGTTCTTGTAGAAATTAGCATCACATTGATCAGAAGCAAAATAGAATCCTATATCGCTGACACCGTAAAAACTGAGCCAATTACTGATAGAACGTTGTGAAGCAGCACAACAGAAACGGTCTGTATGGCCAATAATCCAGTTAGTCATAAAACCTCCATAACTTCCACCTGTTACACAAACTTTAGATTTATCAATTTGAGGATATTTTTCCAATACTGCATCAGTGAAATCCATGATATTTTGATAATCAATCTCACCATAATGCCCACGTATATCCATAAATTTGTTGTCTCTGCCATCAGCTCCTTTTGGATTGCAGAAGAATACAAAATATCCCATACCTGCCCAAAGTTGCATTTCATGATATAATACAGGACCATATACGGTTTTAGGTCCACCATGAATATCTAAAACAGCAGGATAGGTTTTGGATGGATTATAATCTTTAGGGAGAAGTACCCAACCTTCAATTTGACAGCCTTGGCTCTCTATCTTAATGTTTTGATAATCAGCCACATATTTTCCTTCCAATGCCTTATCATTAAAATGAGTTATTTGATGAAATTGACCTGTTTTTAGGTTTTGGGAATATAGTTCCTGTAAATGGTTGTTAAATAGTCCCACAACTAAAGCTTCATCAGAATTATCAGAAAGGGCTATACAATCCACACTGCCATCTCTATCTATAATAGGATTTACGCAGCCATCAGGAATAAGATTCAGCAAAACTGCATTTCCTTCACGAGTTCCAATAAAGTATAAACTGTCACCTTTAGCCTGCCAATTTGCACCTCCACCATGACGACAATCACTGCCTACACTGCCATACATATTATATTCTTCTTTCCTCAACAGTGTAAGTTCACCGTTTTCAGGGTTTAAAGTATATACCCAGTTATTTTCATTGATACCATAACGGTCACATTTTGAAGCAGATAACCAAATTTGACCATTTACTTCAATCATGTTTGCAATAGAAAATTCGGGGCGGTTAAGAATAATTTTAATTTCGCCTGTTTCTGTATCTAATTTATATATTACACCATTTTTGATAGGACGTTTTGAATTATAAGAAACTCCTGTATAGAAAACATCATTTCCTATAACTATCATACTTTCTGTATCAAAATCAGCCTCGGTGATTTTCTTTATGTTTTCACCGTTTTTGTCCGTAGTAAAGAGGGCTGTGCGGCTTTTTCCTGTCATTCCCCCACCATTATGCCAAAAAGGAAGTTCTTCCAAAACTTCATAATCCTTTTCCTCTTCATAATGTTTAGCCACATTGGAACGCTGTTCTTTAGTCATGGCATAGTAATTGGGGTATTCAAAATCAGTATGCCCCATAACTGCAAAACCACAATTTGTAGGTTTTATTTGCTCTGCTGAAAATGGCAAAGTGAATGCATAAAGAGCTTCACCGCCATCTGTTGACAAACGGTAGTAACTTGTGAATTGTTCTTTGGCTTCATGGCGTTTTTTGTCACTTTCAGAGCGTACAGCAGGAAATAGTATATGTTTATCATCTTCCCAAATATAACTGCTTTCTTTGCCTAAATCTGTAAGTTGGAGGATATTTCCGTTATAGAGCCATAAACGACTCTCATAGTTTTTTTCATCTTCACTGCAATTTGATACAACAAAAGCCGCTGATTTGCCATTAGGTGCATATTTAACATCTGATAAAAATTTATACTGCAAAAAATCTTTAAGTCCAATTGGTTCCATTTCAAAATACCTCCATAAAATTATTTAAAATTTCTATAATTTTTTCTTTACTTTGAGGTGATACCTTCCAAATTGTATCAATATCAAGAAGATTTACAAAGTAATCATTTGTAAGACTTTCCTCTCTCTGTGTAAACACGCCATCCTTTG
>JAHHUB010000071.1 GCA_020024175.1 Oscillospiraceae bacterium
CAAACAATGAGGCTTTCAGTCTTTATGCACCAAAGTTTTATGATGAATTAAAAGATATTGTCAAGGGAAAAAACCGTGTAGAAGCTGCAAAAGCTGTGAATTTTTGGTGTCTATCAAAAGCTACATATGCTCAGGCTGATGACCGCACTCAAAATGCTCTTGCTACTTACAATGTGGGAAAAGGCCGCTGTGGAGAGGAATCCGTATTTACTGTGGCAGCACTTCGCAGTGTAGGCATACCTGCCAGACAGGTTTACAGCCCATATTGGTCTCACTGTGACGACAACCATGCTTGGACAGAGGTTTACACCGAAAACGGCTGGGAATTTATGGGCTCATGTGAACCGGAAGATATACTCAACGAAGGCTGGTTCAACAATGCATCAGGCAGAGCTTTGGCAGTTAGATACAGAAAATTCGGATTTGATGAAAGAGAACAGACATTTGATGTCAATAATATATATGAAGTGGGAATTACCACTTCTGTTTACAGCCAAACTCATAAAGTTGATATTTATGTTACTCCTGCTCAGGCAAATATCAAAGTAGGTATTTATGTAATAAACTATGGCAGACCCAGCCTTATTTTAGAAAAAATTACAGATACAAAAGGTTTTACGGAATTTGAACTGGGACAGGGAGATTTTTTAGTTTTTGCACAAAAAGGCAATGACTATGACTTTGTTCAGGGGGGCAGTGAAAGTGAAAAAATCATACTTGATTTAAGTCAAAGACCAGAAAGAGTTGATTTTGCACTGATTCCGTCAAAAGGCGAAATTAAATGCGGTGAAATCCCCAAAACTGATGAATATTTTAAGAAAATAGCGGGACTTAACAGTGAAAGATTAAAAGCTCATAAGCCTGTGGGCAATAAATACAAGGATTTAAGCGGATATAATTACACTGAAATTGAAAAATTCCTTAATTATGAAAAATACAGCCAAAAAGAAAAGGAACTGGTGCTGAACACATTAACAGACAAGGATTTTTCCGATATTACAGCGGAAATTTTGGAAGATATTGCAGTAAATCTTAAATATCTTACAGATAATAAGGAAGATGAAGGGTGGAATATTAAACTTGTTCTGCCA
Source organism: Oscillospiraceae bacterium (assembly GCA_020024175.1). Taxonomy (GTDB): domain Bacteria; phylum Bacillota; class Clostridia; order Oscillospirales; family Ruminococcaceae; genus JAHHUA01. Next base: position 1,092 of record JAHHUB010000071.1, read on the forward strand.
CTTCGTGTCAAAAACGAAACTCTTTATCCACACAGAGAATATGCGGCAAAATATTTGGAACAGCACAATTTAGCTGATGCAGAAAGTATTTACAACCATTTGCAAAATTTTAAACGCTATGATGAATACAGTCTTACAGGAGTTACTCCCGATTTAAAATCCGTACTGAAATACGGCTGTCTTACTACAGAAAGCCTTCCGATACATTTTGCACAGCTTTGCAGAGTTATAGGTATACCTGCTGGAATTGCCATAAACAAAGGTGAAATCGGATATAAAACCGAGGATGCATTTATAGCTTTTGGGGAAAAAGAAACTTCTTTAAACAGCAGAATAAGAATACAAAATAATCAGGGAAAAGATATTTATGTTGATGAGGAAGTTACTTTATGCCTCAGAAATGAAAACGGGATAGAACCTTTGTATTATGAAAATCACAAAATCTTAAAAGACGAACATTTGGATATTGTGGGAGTAAAGGAAGGAGCAAGCTATATCGAAACAGTTTCCAAGCGTGAAATTGACGGTTCGGTTTATGGTTATATGGAGATTAAAAGTATAGGAAATGATGAAACCGTTTTCAGTGTTGAAGCCATACCTGACCGCACTATGGAAAAAATCCTTTCTGTCAAAATGCCGTCAATGTTCGGTGAACTTAACGGTAATCAGGTGGTGGCATTTATTGATAATTCTATGGAACCTACCGAACATTTTTTAAATGAGATTTTGGAAAATACAGAAGAACTACGCAAACACAATGTAAAAATTAAACTTTATACCCACAGAAAAGAGAAAAATGAAATTTTAAACAAAGTGCTGAATTTAGACTTTGTGGAATTTACCTATGCTGAATTTACACATGAATGGGATATGCTGCGTCAAAACATGGAAATCGGGGATTTTCGTATGCCATTTATTACAGCGGTTCAAAATGGTATGGGACTTTATTCCTTTGCAAATTACAATGTAGGCACTGTTAAACAAATTAATCATATTTTTGAAGTTAAAGGGGATCAGCCATGGAATTTTTAAAAGATGTTAGAATAAAACTTGATAAAATCGACAGTGAAATGATAGCTTTATTTATTGAAAGAATGGAAATTTCCGAAGAAGTGGCAAGGATAAAATCCAAAAATGGACTGCCTGTTTTTGATGCTGAAAGAGAAAAACAGAAACTTTTACACAGTGTTCATGGAATAAAAGACACTGACAGAGAAGATGTATTGGAGTTTATGCAGTTTTTGATGGATAAAAGTAAGGAAAGACAGCGAAAAACAGAAGGAAAATAAAGCAAATATAATATTAATGTACTATGTATTACCTCTCATATAGTTAAAATAACTGAAAATAGTCATTTTGAGCAAAAAAAACGTAAAATTCTATTGTAAATGCTGAAAAAGAATGTTATTATATAGGTTATGAAAGAAATAATTTCCGTAAATCGGAAATTTATAACCTAAAAAACTCCTGAAAACCTGTAACAGGAGATTATATTAAAATATGTGCCGAAACAGGCGGCGGAACGGAGAATTCCATTGGTTAGAAATGATTTAAGAAATATTGCTATTATCGCTCACGTTGACCATGGTAAAACAACATTGGTTGATGAAATGCTTAAACAGGGCGGTGTTTTCAGAGAAAATCAAGTTGTTGAAGACAGAGTTATGGACAACGGCGATTTGGAAAAAGAGAGAGGTATTACAATCCTTGCAAAAAATACTTCCGCATACTATAACGGTGTAAAAATTAATATTATTGACACCCCCGGACATGCTGACTTCGGAGGTGAAGTTGAACGTGTCCTCAAAATGGTAAATGGTGTTGTACTTTTGGTTGACGCATTTGAAGGCCCAATGCCTCAGACAAGATTTGTTCTCCAAAAGGCTTTGGAACTTGGTCACAAAATAGTTGTTGTTATCAATAAAGTTGATAAGCCCGAAGCCAGATCTTATGAAGTTGTTGACGAAGTTTTGGAACTTCTTTTGGATTTGGATGCAAGCGAAGAACAGCTTGATTCTCCAATAGTATTCTGTTCAGGACGCCAGGGAAAAGCAGGTGTTTCTCCTGAAAAGCTTGACAACAATTTGGGACTTTTGATGGAAAAAATCATTGAAAATATCCCAGCTCCCGAAGGTGATGATACAGCTCCTACACAAATCCTTTGTTCTTCTATAGATTACAATGAATATGTGGGCAGAATTGCAATCGGAAGAATAGAAAGAGGAAGTGTTAAGGTAAATCAGGATGTTATGGTATGTGATTACCACAACAGCCATGCTCCTTATAAAGGAAAGATTGTAAGTCTTTACGAAATTGAAGGACTTAAACGTGTTCCCTGTGAAACTGCCAAAGTTGGCGATATTGTATGTTTCTCCGGTATTGAAAATATCACAATCGGAGATACAATATGTGCTCCTGCCGCACTTGAACCACTTCCGTTTGTAAAAATCAGTGAACCTACTGTAGAAATGACATTCTCTGTAAATGACAGCCCGTTTGCAGGCAGAGAAGGAAAATTTGTTACTTCCCGTCATTTGAGAGACAGACTTTACAAGGAACTTCTCAAAGATGTTTCCCTCAAAGTTAAAGACGGTGATTCCGCAGATAGTTTTATCGTATCTGGCAGAGGTGAAATGCACCTTTCAATTCTTATTGAAAATATGCGTCGCGAAGGTTATGAATTTCAGGTTTCCACACCTCGTGTACTTTATCACGAAGTTGACGGTAAAAAATACGAACCTATGGAAAGGATTCTTCTTGATGTTCCGGAAGAATATATGGGTTCTGTTATGGAAAAAATGGGTTCAAGAAAAGGTGAACTTCTTCATATGGCACCACAGGGCAGCCGTATGAGAATTGAATTTAAAATTCCTGCAAGAGGTTTGTTTGGCTATAAGAGTGAATTTATGACAGATACAAGAGGTGAGGGTATACTCAACTCCGTATTTGACAGTTATGAACCCTACAAGGGAGATATTCCTACCCGTCATGTGGGTTCTCTTATTGCCTTTGAAGCCGGTACATCTATCACTTATGGTCTTTATAATGCTCAGGAAAGAGGCGTTCTCTTTATAGGTCCCGGTGTTCCTGTTTATGAAGGTATGGTTGTAGGTATGTCTCCCAAAGGCGATGATATAGCAGTAAATGTATGTAAGAAGAAACATGTTTCCAACATGAGAGCATCAGGTTCCGATGATGCTTTAAGACTTGTTCCGCCGAGAATATTCAGCTTGGAAGAAGCTATTGAATTTATGGCTGATGACGAACTTTTGGAAGTTACACCTAAGGCATTCCGTCTTAGAAAGAGAATTCTCAGCAACTCAGGCAGAATGAAAGCTAATTCTAAAAAGTAAATAAAATAACAAAAACTCCCCCGAATATTTTCGGGGGATATTTTTATAATAAGGAAAGATTGTTTTTATGAGTTTTAAGCCAGTTATTTAGTTGGATTTTCACAAATACCAATAAAATAAATATTGTTATGATTATCAGTAAGCATATAGACAAAGGGTCTGTCCAAAATTATTTCTGTGTCAATAGTATCACTTCCGCCGCCTCCCATCATTATTTCTATTGTAAATGCGGAGGCTTCCACACCTTTTTCATGGATTTTTAAGCGTGCTTCCTGTTTAATATCACTGATATATGCTCCTTCATCGGTTATATCAGTAAAATCAGCACTGCTAAATGCTTTTTCCATACCTAAAGATGTTAGCATACTCATTAAATCTGTTTTTGATGTTATATCAAATTTAGGAACTTTCCATGTTACCTCACCAAAACGGACTTTTCCGCTGTTTTCTATTTGTTCAAAATCAAATAAAGTCAGCAGTTCGTGAATTTTTTCTGAATCAGAAATAAGTTCATTTGGTGAAATACCTTCATTAGGTAAAGCAAATACCATATTATAATTATTTTTCATGGAAAGTTCACCAACAATAGCTTTATCAGTAATGGCATAGTATTGGATATTTTTTTTATTCATAAATTCTGCTTGAATATCACTGCCATCAGAAAGGTGGAATTTATCTTTGGCAGTTTGATTTTCATCAAATTCCCATATCCATTCATCATTAAAATAAACAGTGTTGAATATTGTCATAAGTTCATCGCCGCGGAAGTCAAACTGGGGGTTAAGAAGTCCTGCTGTATTGTCAGAAACCCATTTAGCCATAGTTTCTTTGGTTTCATCAGAAGAAAAATCAGCAGCAAAAGATTGTGAATAAAAATATTCTGCTGCATTTTTAATAAATTCATCTTTAAAATCATGTTCATAATTGAGCCAAATTGAGTTGGCAATATTAAATTTAAGTGAATTGGTTTCTTTATAAAGATGATTATATAGATTTCTGCATTGCTCAGACAGATATACCTTGTCATTTACACCCAATAAACTGAGCATTTCATCAGCAGTTTCTCCTTTTGCACCATTTGCTGTAAGAGCCAGTGTATAGTATAGAGAAATAGGGGAATAAACAAAATTTTCCTTGTTGTTTTTTACAAGTTCCGCAGTGGTTTTACAACTGAAATTCTGGATTGATTTATAAAAATTTTGGTCAACAGGGTAGTTTTCATTTAATTCTTCTCTGCTTTTGTAGTCGTTAACCTCATAAGCTTTAGGCAGTGTTACCTCAGCCAAAGCTTTTTTCAAATTAACATTTTGAGAGGATTGCCCAGCATTAGATGAATTGCTTGATATGTCAGGGTTTGAATTGGTTTGAGAGGATTGCTCAGAATCAGATGAATGGTCTGATGTGTCAGAGTTTGAATTGGTTTGAGAGGATTGCTCAGAATCAGATGAATGATCTGATATGTCAGAGTTTGAATTGGTTTGAGAAGATTGCTCAGCATCAGATAAATTATCTTCTAGGGGAGGGTTTGTTTTGCTGTTTGAACTTGTGGGTGTGTCCATAATATCTCCGCTCATTTTCGGCAAAATCAATGCTGCACTTATAATAATTGCGGCACAAGCGGCTATAGTCACTACTTTTGCCCAGCGGGGGTTAGTTTTTTTCTTTCTTTTATTTTCTGCATTTTCTATTAAATCATCTTCAATGTCTGTAATTGCATCATAAAGTTTTTTCTCTTTCATATGTAAATTTCCTCCTTTGTCAAAACATCTTTAAGTTTGTTTCTCAAACGAAAAAGTTTTCCTGAAATTACGCTTTCAGTGACATCATTTTCTTTTGCAAGACTTTTAGAACTGTCTCCAAACCAATACCTGCGTATAAATAAATTTCTGTCCTCACTATCCAAAGAATAGAGCCATTTGTCAATAATTTCTGTGAGAACATTTGTTTCCAAACTGTCGATAATATTGCTGTCATCAGGTACACACTCAGTAAGCTCATCTAAAATAAGTCCGCCGCCCCGTTTTTGAGCATGTTCACTGTGGTATCTGTTTATAGAAATATTTCGAGTAATTCTTCCCAGGTACGCCATAAGAGAATTGGGTTTTTGAGGGGGCATAGTATTCCAGGCGGTCATGTATGTGTCATTTACACATTCTTCACTGTCCTGAAAATTTGCCACAATATTAAATGCAATTCTTTTTAAAAGTTTTCCGTATTTTATGTCAGTTTCATGTACTGCATTTTCGCTTCTGCCCCAGAAAAGCTGAATTATCTTTATATCTTCCATATTATTTGTCTCCTTTTTGAGTCCTCATATATTATAGTCAGCTTTAAAACGAAAATATTTGCTGGAATTTATAAAATTATATATTTTTTTGCAAATATTAATTATTAAATAAAACACGGTACAGATTTATAAATCTGTGCCGTGTTTTTATCTTAATAAATTTGTTTTGTTAGGTGATTATTAAGCTTTGTTTCTGAGAATTTTTTGAATGTTCTTTTTATAAGCTTCTACACCTGGCTGGTCAAAAGGATTAATTTTATCCAAAATTCCGTTAATTGCACAGGATCTTTCAAGGAAGTAAATCAGATTTCCTACATTGTAAGCATCAAGCTTTGGAATTGTAACTTGAATTACAGGTACATTTCCCTCATTATGAGCTTTGATAACACCATCAATGGAGGAATTGTTTATGTCAGAGAGTTTTTGATTTGCTGCATAGTTTAAATCATCTGAATTTTCTTCATCAAAAGGTATTTCACAGGTGCTGTCCACATTTTGGAATTTGAAAACAGTTTCAAACAAAATAGGAGAGCCGTCCTGTATGAATTGTCCGATAGAATGAAGGTCTCTGGTGTAAACTGCCACTGTGGGTAGAATACCAATTCCGTTTTTGCCAAGACTTTCGGCGTAAAGTTGTCTGTGCCATTGCAGAAAAGTTTCGGCACATGGTTCAAATGTAGCAATCATTTCCACATTTTTGCCTTTGTCAGCCAAATATTTTCTCAAAGCTGCATATTCATAACAACTGTTGTTTTCCGGTACAGCATATTCTTTTTCTCCATCATAAGCACCACGAAGAAGTTCATCTATGTCAATTCCGCTAACAGCTATTGGAAGAAGTCCTACTGGAGTTAAAACAGAATATCTTCCGCCAATATTTGCCGGAACTACTAAAGTTTCATAGCCAACTTTATTGCAAAGACTGCGGAGAATACCTTTTTCTGCATCTGTTGTGCAGACAATTCTATCTTTAGCACCATCCTGACCATATCTTTTTTCCATGTAGTTTCTAAGAATTCTGAATGCTGTGGAAGGCTCTAAAGTTGTTCCGGATTTTGAAATAACATTGACACTTACTTCTCCCTTATCGCAGATTTTAAGAATGTTTTCCATATAAATGCCGCTTAAATTATGTCCAAGGAAATAAATTTTCGGACTGTTCTCAGTTAAATCATTGTAATTTTGTGATTTGAGAAGTTCAATAACAGCTCTTGCACCACAGTAAGAACCACCTGCTCCGATTACAATTAAAATATCACTTTGTTTTCTGATTTTTTCTGACAACATTTTGATTTTATTAAGTTCAGTATCAGAAATGTGCATTCTGACCCAGCCTGTCATATTTTTGTCTGCAGGCATGTTGTTTTCCAAAGTATTATGAGCTTCGGAAATATCATAATTTTTTATATTAAAGTCTTTTTCATTTAAAAATTGCTGTACACTTATATTCATAGAAATAACCTCCGTTTTTAAAAATTATTTTAGATTATTATATACTTTTACAAATAAATTTTCAAGTAAAATATGTCATATTAATATATACGAATTTTTAAATTACGGTATAAAACAATAAAAAAGCGGAGATAAAAATCTCCGCTTATATATAAAGAAACGAATTTTTGGTTTCGCTGCTGTTCAAAAGGCTTTTTTTAAAAGCACAGCGGAAAATTTCGCTTCGGTTCTTATGTTTTATATTATGTTAAGATCTTATA
>JAHHUB010000072.1 GCA_020024175.1 Oscillospiraceae bacterium
ACTACAATCAGACTGCTTGACCCACCGCTCCATGAATTTCTCCCGGATTTGGAAGAAGTATCTGTAAACCTCAATACTCTTAAAGTTACCCATGGTGATCCTAAAAAAATTGAAGAAACAGAAACACTTCTTGCCAAGGTTAGATCTCTCCATGAATCCAACCCCATGATGGGACTTCGTGGATGTCGTTTGGGTGTTAAATTCCCCGAAATTTACAATATGCAGGTAAGAGCCATTCTCAATGCTACTGCAAGACTTATGAAAGAGGGACTTCATCCAATGCCTGAAATAGAAATACCTCTTGTTATGGATATTTCCGAACTTTCATATCTAAAGAAAAATGCTTTGGCTGTAGCTGAAAATGTGCGCCATGAAACCGGTATTGATGTACCATGTGTAATAGGTTCCATGCTTGAACTTCCAAGAGCTTGTCTGCTTGCTGATGAAATTGCTGAAGAAGCTGAATTCTTCACATTTGGTACCAATGACCTTACACAAACAACTTTTGGTTTCAGCCGTGATGATGCAGAAGGTACATTCCTGGCTCATTACACCAATGAAAAACTTCTTTCTGACAACCCATTTGCAGTTGTAGACAGAAAAGCAGTTGGTAAATTGGTTGAAATAGCTGTTAAAGGTGCTAAATCCAAAAAAGAAATCAGTATGGGTGTATGTGGTGAACATGGAGGCAACCCTGAATCTATCGAATTTTTTGACAGCATAGGTGTTGACTTTGTAAGCTGTTCCACATTCAGAGTACCTATTGCAAGATTGGCTGCTGCCCAAGCTTATGTTAAAAACAAAAAATAACTGATATTTTATGTTAATATAAAAAATACTGCTGACTAAAATTTAAGTCAGCAGTATTTTTTTGAGATATTGTAAATTTCAGTTATAGATATAGAATAAAAACTTTTATTTACATATTTAACCAGACAGTTATTCTGATTAGTTAACCTATTGACGATCTGCTCCATAATCGAAAATTTTACCTGTTACATCCTGATCATCCAAAACCTGGGTAAATGCATCGGGTACAGTTCCTACAATTACAGTTTCGGCAAGGCATACATTTGATGTAATGTCAGTAGTGGTACTGTACCCCGGTATAATAGCAGTAATGGTCATTTTAAGATTAAGCATAATTTGATGCCGAGTTTGGTTTATACCAGCAGAATCAAATTTATTTATCAGTGAAGTTTCAACATAGCCTGTGGGAATAATTTTAAAAAGCACTTTATGACCACGGCCTGATAAAAACTGCACCCCTGTTAATGTACCTATAGGTATGCGGATTTCCTGATTGTTTATTTCTTTTAAGCTGTTTATTACAGAGTTTACCACACGGCTTCTGAGTTTGTTTAAAGTGATTATATCAGTTTGTAAGGATGAAACCTGACCGTTATCATCATAAGCTATATTTACAATATTGCTGTAAACAATATTTTCTTTTCCCAATTCCTCATAAATAGCATCATTTACAATTTTGTTTGAATAAACTTTAGCCTGATATGCAGACATTGTTTTTATGATAGGCCTTATTTTATAATCCACAGCCCCTATTATAATAATCAATATTAAAATATAAATGATAACATATAAAAAATTCTTTTTTATCACTCTTTTTGATCTTTTTTTCATATATGTCAAAATATCACTTCTTCCTACAAAAAAATTTGAATTATTTTAACTTTTAGTTCAAATACTGTTGATTTTATTGAAATTTTTTGGTATGATTAATTACAAGATATATGGTAAATAAATGTATATTTATTTTCATTTTTATCTATTATCAACTAAATATCATAAAAAAAGGGAGAAAGAGCAATGAAAGGAAACAAAACAGAATATAAAAACAAAAATGTATCTACAAAACTTTCAATCATATCTGGTATTGCTATTGCGATTGTGTTTACAATTTTAATTTTTGTTACAGTATTTATGTCAGCAAGCGCTTTTACCGGTGCAACAAACAGAGAGTTTAGCAACCTTACAAAAACATATGTACAGGAAGTTAAGCAAATTATAACTGTATGTGACACGATTAAGGGAAATATACAGGGAATTATTGATTACAAGGATAATAACTCAGGCAACGCAACTTCCAATTTTTCAGGAGCAAAATATATAAGCAAAATGCATAAAAACAAAGAAATCACCCAAATGGAAGCTGAAACTGAAATAGCTATTCTGAATAATCTTTGGGGTATTGTTGGAAATGATGAAAATTTTATGGGTGCAGCTCTTATTATGGAAGAAAATACATTCAGCAAAAATATAAAAAATTATGATTTATATGTATCACAACAAGATTCTGCAAAACATGAAGCTCAGATAATTGACCATAATGTATTTGCAGAAAAAGAATATTATAAACAGTGCAGAGAAACAGGAATGAATTATATTACAGATATTTATACAGATCAAATAAGCGGTAATCCATGTTTCACTGTTGCCTATCCGATTTTCAGCAAAGGACAATTTTGCGGTGTAGTTTGTTTGGACATTGTTCCATCTTTGTTTGACAGCCTTAACAAAGAGGATCCAAAATTTAAAACAATGAAAACTGCTATTTTTAACCAAGATGGCGTTTTTATGTTTGAAAATGAAAACAACGGAAAAAATATAGGAAAAACTTTATATGATATTGCAAAACAAAAAGATAGTGAAAAAATACAAAATGGATTTAAAGACAAAAAAGCCTTTAAATGTACTACCGGATCCGGAAATAATAAAAGAAACAGATTTTTTGTTCCTATCCCAATCAATGAAAAAAATGTGTGGTGGATTCAAACCTCAGTTACAACAAAGGATTTCAGCAAACTTATAAATGGTATAATAACTACAACTATTATTTTGTCATTAGTTTCACTTTTTATACTTATTTTCCTTATTTCTTCAGCAGTTAAAAGAATGCTGAAACCTCTAAGCAATGCAACAAATGCCATTGATCAAATCAATAAAGGTGATTTAAATATCAACATTGAAGTAAAATCCAAAGATGAATTCGGTGTTATGGCAGAAGGCTTTAATTACATGTCTTCAGGACTTAAAGATATTATTTATGATATTAATAATATTACGCAAAAACTTTCAGAAGGTGACTTTACAGTTAAATCTTCATGTCCGGAAAAATATGTGGGAGATTTCAGTCAAATCATTGTATCTATGCGCGGAATAATAGATTATTTCTCCCAAACTCTCACCGATATTGGAATTGCTTCAGAACAAGTTAAAACCGGATCTGACCAAGTTTCTGCAGGTGCTCAGGCACTTTCTCAAGGTGCAACAGAGCAAGCCTCTTCCATTGAAGAACTCTCTGCTACTATGCAGGAAATTACAGATAAGATTGTTCACAATGCTCAAAAAGCAGGAGAAGCAAATGAACTTACTGAAAAAGCCGGTGAGATAGTTTCATTAAGCAATCAAAAGATGAATGAACTTACCAATGCAATGAATGAAATTACAGAAAAATCTAATGAAATCGGAAAAATTGTTAAAACAATTAACAATATTGCATTTCAAACCAATATTCTTGCTCTCAATGCTGCTGTTGAAGCTGCCAGAGCAGGTGAAGCTGGTAAGGGATTTGCAGTTGTTGCTGATGAAGTTAGAAACCTTGCTCAAAAGAGTGATGAAGCATCTAAAAATACCACTGTTCTCATTGAAGATACAGTTAATGCAATCAAAAACGGTGCTGCCATTACCAACGATACAGCAACTTATCTTAAAGAAGTTGCAGATGAGGTATCCGATGTATCTGACATTGTAAACCTTATTGCCAATGCCTCTAAGGAACAATCCGAAGCTGCTGAACAAATCACAGTTGGTGTTGACCAAATTTCCGCAGTTGTTCAAACTAACTCTGCTACCGCAGAAGAAAGTGCTGCTGCTGCTCAGGAACTTACATCACAAGCTCTTATGATGAATTCACTGCTTACTCGTTTCAAACTCCGTGAAGAAAAAAATTCAAATAAACCATCGGATAACAAAAATAAATCAGTAAACTATGATAATAATACATCATCTTTTACAAACGACAGTTCATCCTATAATTCTTCTCATTATGCAGCAGACAGTTCTGTTGACGATTCATACAGTTTTCTGACACCGGATATTCAAACTTCAGTAAATAATGAAGATCTTGCTGAACATAATGAAAAATCCAAGTCTAATGCTGAAAATACAGAAGGAGCTTCTGATATAGGAAGAGAACTTAACTACTACAACACTGTTAATGATAATGATACAAAATATTAATCAGACACTTTTTAAGCACCGTAATTTTGCGGTGCTTAATTTTTTACTCCCGTATTTTTAAAGCAGCCTGTTTTGATACAAAGCAAAATATATACTGCCATAACAGATATTATGGAAAATACCAGCACACCTAATCCACAGGTTTTAAAAGGTATAATAATTTTTGAGATATAACCACAAAATGTTATTATTAAAATAGGTTTAATAAGCCAATTTTTAATATCGATATAGACATCAGCAATTTGGGATAAACGACAGTAACTCATAACAAAATTTAAAATATTTCCAAAGAAAATTACAAATACATATCCTGTTACAGCAGTATGAGGAAGTAAAATGAAAAGTAAAATTACTCTAACTGCGGATTCTATAACATTAATTTTAAGTGAGTATATTTGTTCATTCATACCTTTTAATGTGCTGTCCACTACATCATCAAGAAACATAAATGTAGTGAGGGGTGCTAAAATTTTTATGTATTTTCCGGCAGAATAATCACCATAAATCGCCCTGCCTAATTCTTCACCATAAAAAATATATATTCCAGTAAGTGCTACAGAAAAAATTATAGTAACAGAAGATGATTTAATCACAGCACGGCTTATTTTTCCCTTGTCCCCTGTTTCATAGGCTTTGGATATTTCGGGAATAAGCAATGCTAAAAATGATGACATAAGTGTTGCTGGAAAAACTATAACAGGTATTGCCATTCCTTTGATAATTCCATAATTGGCCATAGCTTCTGTTTCGGAAAGTCCATATTTTATAAATCCCCATGGTATCAGCATATTTTGCAGCATATTTAAAAAGCTTCTCAAAGCTGCTCCGGCACATATGGGCATGGAAATAGAAAATACATCTTTAAATGGTGTATGAGAAGGGTTTTTCTCAGTTTTATCATAAAAACAAAAGAAAATTAAACTCAGTAAAAGAGAGAGAATTTCTGTAATCAAAGAAGAAAATGTAATAGCTGTACATTTACCTGTAAATGAATATGACATCATATTTATAAACTTATAGGCAAAAAAAACATTTACAAGCCTGGAAAATAAAGTTATTGTGCCTATTGTTTTTATTTTTCCAACAGTGATAAAATAAGCATCTATACAAACTGATAAAGCCATAGGCGGCAATGCTAATGCTAAAATCTGCAGCGGCAAAATCATATAAGAGCTTTTTATACGATTTAAACAGATATATTCTGCAAATGTACAAAGCAATACACTGATAAATCCTGAAGTTATTAAAGCCGCCAACATAGTTTTTTTTACGGCATTTCTGGCTGATTTTACTCCTTTAAGTTCTATATTTTTACTGGTTAATCTGGTAACAGCAATGGAATATCCACCCATTGCCAAAGTCATCGCCAAACAATATATACTCATCATCAACTGAAAAAGTCCTATACCCTGACTACCCAATATTTTGGAATACCATATTTCCAAATACAGTTGTATAAGCTGAGCTATCATATTTATAACTGTCAGCAAAAATCCGTTTTTTATAAATGAATTTTTTCTCAATTTACCACCACTTTCAATTTATCAGTAGTAAATTTATGATTTATTTATAAAAAATATAACCTTTTTTTCTTTTTTCAACATTTTTTTGTAAAAAATATTGATATTTATCAAATAAGTGGTATAATTGCTTTAACAGATGTATATTTTATATTATATTAGACAGAGAGTATTTTAAATTTATTTTATGGAGGCCTGCACTATGAAATGTCCCTATTGTTCATACACAGAAAGCAAAGTTTGTGACTCCAGACCTGCCGATGATGGAGAAAAAATTCGACGCCGTAGAGAATGTCTGAAATGCGGTCGCAGATTTACTACATATGAAGTTGTGGAAAGTACACCTATTGTTGTAATTAAAAGAAACGGAATCAGAGAACCGTTTAACAGAGAAAAACTGATAAACGGAGTATTCAGAGCCTGTGAAAAACGCGCTATTTCCATAGAAAAAATCGAAAAATTGGTTGACAATGTGGAATATACCCTCCAAAGCTCACTGGAAAAAGAATTTAAATCAGTTTATATAGGCGAATTGGTGCTTTCACTTTTAAAAGATTTGGATCAGGTGGCTTACATAAGATTTGCATCGGTTTACAGAAAATTTGAAGATGTTAACTCATTTTTAGAAGAACTCAAAAATTTAAACAAATAAATAAAACAGGTATGGTTTAATTTCCATACCTGTTTTATTATGTTAAAAAATTTTAATATATTGATACAAAATACAGCAAAAATAAATTAAACATTTTTTGATTTTTCTGTATCTAAAACTGAAATGATTCTTCCTCCATCCATTTTAATTATTTTATCATACATATTAATAAATTCCATATTTGGTGTATGGGATACAACAATAACTGTACTGTCCAAATTAAGCAAAAATTTTTCCACAGTTTTTGAAGTTTCCTTGTCCAAAGCCGAGGTTACTTCATCTAAAAGCAAAATCTGCGGATTTGAATAAAGTGCTCTGGCAAGAGCAATTCTCTGCTTTTCTCCACCGGAAAGGGTTTGAGCTGCTTTTTCATCTATGATGTTATTATTGTATTTTTCAATAATTTTATCAAGCTTTAATCCGCTTATAAGATTATACAGAAGTATTTTATCATTTCTGTTTTCGGAGATATTATCCAGTATGCTTTTTTGAAAAATATAAGAATCCTGAAAAACAATTCTAAGAAAGTTATAAACTCCATCCCCAAGATTTCTTAAATTTCTGTTGTTGTAACTGACAGTTCCTGTGTAATTTTGTTCAATACCACTGATAATTTTAAGAAGTGATGATTTTCCGCAACCGCTTTCTCCAATTATCAAATATTTTTTTCCGGGATTAAATTCCATGGAAATGCTTTTAAGAATAACACGATTTTCTGAAATAAAACTTATATTTTTCAAATTAATATTAGGTATATTTTGAAATTTTTCATTTTCAATTTTAATCTCATTTTTATCTTCTGCCATAAATGATTCCAACTCTTTTTTCAAAGGCTGTACACTATTTCTTTCATTAATCAAATAGGATATTTGCAAAGTAGGAAATGCCAAAACCTGTGCAATCTGCATTGTAGAAATTAACATTCCCACTGTGTATTGCCCTTTAAGTATAAGATAACCTCCTGAAAAAAGAATAATCCAGTTTGATATATTTGTTAATAGTAAGGCAATAATACCTGAAATAACATCCAGTTTGTCATATTCTAAATCTGCCCTGTTTTTTATGTTATTTTTTTCGAGAATTTCTTTTTTAAAAATATTGCCTAACTGATAGGTATGCACTATATTTATTCCATTTAAAAAATCCGAAACTTTAGCTGTTAAATTCCTTGCGGCATTTACAGCTTTAGTATTTCTTTTTTCAAAAGATTTTTTAAAAAACAGTGTAATCAAAATTTTTAAAAGGTTCACCAGTATAATAAATAAAGTAATTTGAAAATTTGAAGTAAACAAAGCTGACAGAGACAATATTATTGTAAACATTTGCTGACATATATCAAAAGTGTTTAAATAATGTTTGACTGTTACTTCAGATATTTCACTGCTGTAAATATTTAAAAACTTAGCCTTTTTATTTGCTGTAAGCTCATTTAAAGGTGTTTTTAAGATTTTATTTGCAATTTTCATTCTCATTTGTGTTTGAATTTCCATTACATAAAATCTTTGGAAATATTCGGGCATCATACCTGATACAGAGTTTATAATACCTGTAATAACTATTTTAATTACTGAATAAATCGCTTTTTTTATATTGCCAACTGATATAAAGTCAATAAATTCTTTTGTATAAAGCGGACATAAAACATCAGTCAAAGCTATAACAAAGCCTGCCAATATACAAAGAAAGAAAAATATTTTTATTTTTAAAGTTTTTTTCATATAAAATTCTCCTCAGATAAAATATTCCGAGATCAGAGAAAAATACCTGTTTTCCATATAGAAATCAGGTATTTTTTTAAAATTATATTATTCACTTAAAAATAAATGATAAATATGATTTTACAAATATACTCTGATATAATTCGGCACAACAAATAAACCTGCATTAATAAAATTTAAAATCAATGCAGATAAAGTTAAATTGAGCTTTTATTAAATCATTTAATATATTTGATCTGTCATATTA
>JAHHUB010000073.1 GCA_020024175.1 Oscillospiraceae bacterium
AAAGTGTTGTCATTAAATATAATATATGCAGGCATACCCAGTTTTTGAGCTGTTTTCTTTCTAAACTCCATAAGTTCATTTTCCAATTTGGAATCATACTGGCTGTTAGCATTTCCAAAAATTTTATTTTTGATAGAATTGACAATTTTTGTGCTTTTCCTTTGAAACAAAGCCATTCCACGAGGTGTTATTTTTATAATTTTATATTGGTCATTGGTAAAATAAATATAGTTATTATCATCAAGCCATTTTATATTTCTAAGAAAATCCCCTTTTGAATATCGGCTCATACAACCGTATTCCGGTAAAGTGTCAAAACCTGCTTCGGAAATTCTGGTGTTTCCGTCATTTCCCAAAACTATATCAGCTAACATATTTTTGCCATAATGTTCACCTGTTTCATAAATAACTTTCAATATGTTTTTGCTGTCGTTATTTATGCAGTCAAAATCGTATTTTCTATTGCAATAGGAACAGTTTCCACAGTTGTCTGAGGCAGTTTCGCCAAAATAATTGAGAATATATTTTCTCAGACAGTTGGCAGTGGTGCAATAATAAGTCATAAGTTTAAGTTTTTCTTCTTCTGAAATAATGAGGGATTTTTTCTGTTCCTCACTGATTCCCTCAGAATCCTCTATACCTTTTTCTATGAGAAATTTATTCATTCTCACATCGGAACCGCTGTAAAGCAGAATGCAGTCGGCTGGGTTTCCGTCCCTGCCTGCTCTGCCTGCTTGCTGATAGTATTCTTCGATATTCAGAGGAAGTGCATAATGTATGACAAAAGAAACATCGGGTTTATCAATTCCCATTCCAAAAGCACTGGTGGCAACCATAATATTTATATTGTCATAAATAAAATCATCTTGGTTTTTGTTTCTTTCATCATCATTAAGTCCTCCATGATAAATTCCCGCACATATGCCGTTGGATTTTAAAAACTCATAAACTTCTATTGTTTGTTTTCTTGTGGAACAGTATATGATTCCTGATTTATATTTTATATTTTTTAAATATGTTAAAATGTAAGATTTTTTATCAACAGGTTTTTCCACAGCAAAATGCAGGTTTTTTCTGTCAAATCCTGTGCTTACAGTGAAATAATCTTTGAGATGAAGCTGAGAAGCTATATCCTGTTTTACTCTTGAAGTTGCAGTGGCAGTAAAAGCTGCAATAGTAGGTCTTTTTGGCAAAAGATCTACAAACTCATGTATTTGAGTATAGCTGGGTCTGAAATCATGTCCCCACTGTGATATACAGTGAGCTTCATCCACAGCCAATATGCTGATGTTTGCATTTAAGGCAAAGTTTAAAAAGTATTCAGTCAAAAGCCTTTCGGGAGCAACATATATAATTTTATATACACCAGCTTTGGCATTTTCAATAGCTTTTCTGAACTGATTAAAAGAAAGAGAACTGTTTAAATAAGCTGCTCTGACTCCGATTTGATTAAGGGAAAAAACCTGGTCTTTCATAAGGGAGATAAGGGGCGATATAACCAAAGTAATTCCATCTGAAGCAATAGCGGGAATTTGATAACAAATTGATTTTCCCGATCCTGTAGGCATTATTGCCATTACATCTTTGCCTTTTAGTATATTTTTGATAATTTCTTCCTGACCCTGTCTGAATTCATCATAGCCATAATATTTTTTTAATATAGAGTATATATATTCTGTCAATGTTTACTCCTTAGATTGATATTTCCTGTGATGCTCTGTAAAGTTCCATATCCAAATGTTTTGTCATGTTAAAAGCTGACTTAAAATCTAAATCCATGATTTTTCCGTTTTGGCTGACAATAACTCTGTTGGATTTTCCCTTAAGAAGAAGTTCCACACCATAATGACCCATAAAACTTGCTATAGAGCGGTCTTTAGCTGTAGGGTGTCCCCCTCTTTGCACATGGCCAAGTACAGTGAGTCTTGTTTCAATTCCCACTTTTTTTTGTATTTCTTCAGCAATTTTAGAGGTATCACCTACACCTTCTGCAGCTACTATTATAAAGTTTTGTTTTCCGCTTCTTAGGGATGTGAGAATTTTATCGGAAACAGAATCTAAATCAAGCGGAAGTTCAGGGACCAAAATTGCGGTAGCTCCGCAGGAAACACCGGTTTCCAAAGCAATATAGCCGGCATGTCTGCCCATAACTTCCACAACGGAACATCTGTCATGGGATTGGGAAGTGTCACGGATTCTGTCCACCATATCTATGGCAGTGTTTACAGCAGTATCAAATCCTATTGTATAATCGGAGGCAGAAATGTCATTGTCAATGGTGCATGGTATACCTATACATTGTATTCCATGTTCTGCAAGAGCTGCAGCACCTTTGAAAGATCCGTCTCCTCCAAGAACACATACTGCATCTATTCCGGCTTCTTTACATATTTCGGTGCCTCTTTGAACACCTGACTCTGTCATAAATTCGGGACAGCGTGCGGAATACAGAAATGTTCCCCCAAGCATAATTATATTTTTTACACTTCTTAAATTCATTTCAAAAATATCACCGTTTATAAGTCCTGCAAAACCTCGTCTTATTCCCACAACTCTTAAATTATTATAAAGAGCGGTTCTGGCTACAGCTCTGATTGCAGCATTCATGCCTGGAGCATCGCCTCCACTGGTTAAAATACCTATTGTTTTGATTTCTTTCAATTAAGGTTCACCTCTTATATTAATTTAACACTGTCATCATCAAGAATATATTTAGCCTCATTTATGAGAACATCACAAAGCTGTACCCACATTTTTTTTGGAGCTATCATAGTCTTTTTTGTATCATTAAAATAAACAAATACAGGCAGGTTTTCCTTCTGCTCATCATTAAAATACTCAAGAAGACTGGTAATTTTGCTCATTTGTACAGAATTTTTTGAAGACAGTTTTAAGTATAGTTTTTTGGGGTCAGCAGTTTGTTCTTTTGCTGCAGGTGCAGTAAATTCTTCTTTTTCAGTGATGTAATTTTCCGCAAGTTTTACATTATTGCAGATAATTTTAAGGTCATCGTCTTTTTTGTCGGTTTTGCCTTTTATAACTAAAACTTTTTGACTTCTCAGCAGTGCTCCGTAAGCTGAATAAGTTTGTGGAAAAAATATAATTTCACCTTTTCCTGTCATGTCCTCAGCTTGGACAAATGCCATTAAATCATTATTTTTTGTGGTTTTTGTTTTTATATCAGTAACCATAACAATTAGGTCTACAGTATTTCCTATATTTAATGAAATGTCATGGTTTAATTTTTCAAATGTGTAAGCTCTGATTTTATGTGATAATTCTGTGTATTCTTCTAGAGGGTGTCCAGAAACATAAAGTCCTGTACTTTCTTTCTCCATGGATAAAAGCTGAATTTCACTGTATTCATCACATTTTTTTATTTCATATGAAAAAGAGTTTTCATATTGTTCTCCAAAAAAGCTCATTTGCCCTGTGTCTTTGTTTTTATTAAACCTGTCTATGTCATTGGAAACTGCTTCAAAAGATTCCATCATTTCATGGCGATTATATCCTAAATTATCAACAGCACCGGATTTAATCAGACTTTCAATAGCTCGTTTGTTTAAATCCCGCTGATTGTTTCTTTCCATAAGGTCTATAAAATTTTTGTAGACACCGTTTTTGGCTCTTTCTTCTATAATGGAATTAATCACATTTCTACCCAGATTTTTAATTGCTAACAATCCAAATCTGATTGAATTGCCCTGTGTTGTGAAATTTAAAAAGCTTTCATTAATATCCGGTGGCAGAACTTTTATATTAATTCGACTGCACTCAGATATATACTCAATGATTTTATCGGTGTTGTCAATTACACTTGTCAAAAGAGCAGCCATGTATTGGGCAGGATAATGGCATTTTAAAAATGCAGTTTCATAAGCCAGCAAAGCATATGGGGCAGCATGGTTTTTATTAAAAGCATAGGACGCGAATGAGCTCATATCATCAAAAAGCTCATTTGCAAGCTCTGGAGATATTCCGTTAGCCTGACAGCCTGCACATGGTGAGCCATTTTTCCCCTCAGGGTCTCCATAAATAAAGCTGTTGCGTTCTCCTTCCATGATGTCGGCTTTCTTTTTAGCCATAGCTCGCCTTACAAGATCCGCTCTGCCATAAGAATATCCTGCCAGTGTGCGAAATATCTGCATAACCTGTTCCTGATAAACAATACATCCGCAAGTTACTTCCAAAATAGGCTTGAGCAATGGGTGTTTGTAATGAATATCCTGTGGATTTTGTCTGTTTTTCACATAAGTTGGTATAGAGTCCATAGGCCCTGGGCGATAAAGCGAAATTACAGCTATTAAATCTTCCAGACACTTTGGCTTAATTTGAAGCAAAACCTGCCTCATTCCCCCTGATTCAAACTGAAAAACCCCAAAAGTTTTTCCGCTGCTGAACATTTTATATACATCTTTGTCCTGCAAATCAATTTTTTCTATATCAAAATCCGGAATAGTTTTGCGGATTTCATTTTCTGTATCTCTGATAACAGTAAGGTTTCTCAGTCCTAAAAAGTCCATTTTAAGAAGCCCCAGTTCTTCCAAAGTTCCCATAGTATATTGAGTAACTATGGAGCCGTCATTTGACTGCAAAGGCACATATGTGTCAACTGGATTTGCTGTGATAACAACTCCTGCCGCATGAGTGGAGCTGTGTCGTGGCATTCCCTCTATTTTCATTGCAGTGTCAATAAGTTCTTTAACCTGTGTGTCATGTTCGTATTCATAGTGAAGGCTTTCTGATAAATCCAAAGCTTTTTTTATTGTCATGTTAGGCTCGGTAGGTATTTGTTTTGCTACATTGTCTACAAATCCGTAACTTAGACCCATAACTCTGCCAAC
This sequence comes from Oscillospiraceae bacterium, assembly GCA_020024175.1. GTDB lineage: Bacteria > Bacillota > Clostridia > Oscillospirales > Ruminococcaceae > JAHHUA01. The sequence goes on from JAHHUB010000073.1 coordinate 4,845, forward strand.
ATCTCTGATAGAACCCCTTGCCGCCATGGTTCCGAAAGTGATAATCTGTGCCACATGGTCGCTGCCATATTTTTCTATTACATAATCAATGACTTCCTGCCGTCTTTCATAGCAAAAATCTATATCAAAGTCCGGCATACTTATTCTTTCCGGATTTAGAAAACGCTCAAACATCAGGCTGTACTGTATAGGGTCAATTCCTGTTATTCCCATACAATATGCAGCTAAACTTCCTGCTCCGGAACCTCTGCCGGGGCCTACCGGTATTCCTTTGGATTTAGCATAGTTAATAAAATCAAAAACAATAAGGAAATAAGTTACATAGCCCATTTTTTTAATTACACTCATTTCATAATTAAGCCGTTCTCTTATTTCATCTGTGATGTTGTTACCGTATCTTTTTTCAATTCCGTTATAACATAATTCATCAAAGTATTCTATTGGATCCTTTCCCGCAGGAGCTGTGTAAACAGGAAGTTTTGTAATGCCAAATTCAAAGTCAAAATCGCACATATCGGCAATTTTTTCGGTATTTTCAATAGCTCCGGGATATTTACCGAAAAGTTCCTTCATTTCTTCATAGCTTTTTAAGTAAAATTCATCAGTTTCAAATTCCAAAGCATTTTTTTCACCCAAAACTTTATTGGTTTGAATACAAATGAGAATTTCCTGCACCTTGCTGTCGGATTTATTTATATAATGTACATCATTAGTAGCTACAAGTCCTATTCCTGTCTGTTTGGAAAGTTCAAAAAGCTGAGGAAGTATTTTCATTTGTTCGGCTATTCCATGATTTTGGATTTCTATATAGTAATTGTCTTCACCGAACAGATTTTTATATTTGTTTGCAGTGTTTACAGCTTCAGTGAAATTTCCCCGTGAAATAAGTCTTGGAATTTCTCCTGCCAAACAAGCGGACAAAGCAATCAATCCCTCATGATATTGCTCCAACAGGTCAAAGTCTATTCGGGGTTTGGAGTAAAATCCGTCTGTAAATCCCAAAGAAACCAGTTTGATTAAATTCTGATAACCTGTTTTATTTTTGCATAGCAAAACCAAATGGTATGGGGATGAATCCATACCATAAATTTTATCAAATCTGGTTCTTGGAGATACATAAACTTCACAGCCTATAATTGGTTTGATGCCTTTCTTTTTTGCTTTTTTGTAAAAGTCCACTGCACCATACATCACACCGTGATCTGTAATAGCAATGGCTTTTTGTCCCATTTCTACAGCTTTGTCCAAAAGTTCGGAAATTTTACAGGCGCCATCAAGCAAACTATATTCTGTATGTACGTGCAGGTGTACAAAATTACTCATAACTTACCTCTTTTGTTAATTGTGCTGCATGGAAAGAAGTTTTTCCATTCTGTAATTTACCGCTGAACGGGAAAGTTTCATTGAGTGATTTTCACCAAGTTCCCGCAATGACATTTCAGGGTTATTAAGTCTTAGTTCTGCCAGTTCCCGCAAATCTGCAGGCAAATTTTCAAGTCCCATGGTGTCACGGAGATTTTCAATAGCTGAAAGCTGTTTGGCAGATGCTTTGACAGTTTTATCTATGTTGGCAGTTTCACAGTTGGTTTGTCTGTTTACATTGTTTCTTATGTCTTTGTATATTTTTACATCCATAAATTCAAAGGCACTTTGTACAGCTCCAATGATGTTGAGAATATCCTCTATCTGTTCGCTGTCTTTTATGTAAACAATGTATTGATTTCGTCTTTGCATAATTCCATGTTTTATTTTAAACATTAAAAGCAAATCCGAAAGTGAAAGTGCACTCTTTTCGTCATTTACAATAAATTCCATTTGATATGCCTTAGCAGGATCTGTTATAATTCCGCAGGCAAGATATACTCCGCTTAAAAAAGCATGCATTTCTGTATCTGTTTTAAGAAAATCATAGTTAATGCGGTTTGTTGATGAATCATGGCCGAAAAAGCTGATTATTTTTTTTCGGTCTTCCCCATCATCAACTGATACCAAAAAAGTACTTTTCCCGCCTCTTTGTTTTATTTCATTGATTGTAACTGTTCCTAAAATATCAACTAAATCGTAAATATCATTGGAATATAATCGGGAAACTCCCTTATTTTCAGTTATAATAGAAATATTTTCTTCACAGAAAGATCTTCCAAACATTAAAATTCCATAAGCTTGCTGAATTTTGCATTTATATTTATATTGTTTATTTTGGAAAACTTCATTTTTCACTTTCCAAGTAAAAGTTTCTTTTTCGTTTTTCAAGTTAATCACCAATTTATTTTTTTTCAATATCTCTGTGGGTTATAACTGTGGCATAGCCCTTTGATGTAAGATAATTCCCTGTAAGTTCCGCAAAAGTAACACTTCTGTGTTTTCCACCGGTACAGCCAAATCCTATTGTAAGCTGGCTTTTTCCCTCTTTTATGTAAAGAGGCATTACAAAATCAATGAATTCTTTTACTTTATCACGGTATATTAGTGAGTTAGGGTCAGCCATTACATAATCGGAAACATCTTTTGAAAGTCCTGTTTTGTGTTTTAATGCAGGAACATAAAAAGGGTTTGCCAGACATCTCACATCATATTGCAAATCCACATCTGACGGCGTGCCATATTTAAAACCGAAAGATACACAGTTAATTGTAATGGGACTTTCCTGTTCAGAACCGAAAAATCCGATTATTTTCTCTTTTAATTGTGCCGGTGATAAATTGGTGGTATCAATAAAGAAATCAGCTCTTTTTTTAATTTTATCAAGTTGTTCTCTTTCATATTCAATACATTTTTCCAAAGTGAGACCATCTTCTGCCAAAGGATGTCTTCTGCGGGTTTCTTTATATCTGTTTAAAATAATTTCATTATCTGCGTCTATATAAACCAGCTTGAAGTTTACATTTTCGTCCCCAAGCTTATCAAGTTCCGATTCAAAGCTGCTGAACATATCTTTGCTTCGTATATCTACAACCACAGCCATACCCTTGTCGCCTATTTTACCCATTTCAGCAAGTTCGGCAAATTTTTCAAGGAGAGTGGGTGGAATATTGTCTACACAGAAAAAACCTATATCTTCCAAGGATGCCATAGCTTTGGATTTACCACTTCCTGACATTCCTGTAAGAATGATAAAATTCATATTTTCATCTCCGTTAATTTATATGTGCTCTTATATTATTTCTATTTCTGTTTCCAGATTAAATCCTGTTTCTTTTTTTACTGTAGTTTGTATGTGCTTAATAAGAGAAAAAACATCGTTAAAATCTGCATTTCCCTTGTTTATAACAAATCCTGCGTGTTTTTCGCTGACATAGGCATCACCTATGTGAAATCCTTTAAGTCCGCATTGTTCGATTAATTGACCGGCAAAAGCACCTTCAGGTCTTTTAAAAGTGCTGCCTGCATTTCGGTATTCCAAAGGTTGATTGCTTTTTCTTTTCTGCATAAGTTCTTTCATTCGGCTTTCTATTTCATTGTGATGTCCTTTTTTTAATGAAAAGACAGCTTCGGTTATGAT
>JAHHUB010000074.1 GCA_020024175.1 Oscillospiraceae bacterium
TGGTATATTTATAAACCTCAAGGGATGTTAAGCAACGAACCTTCCTAAATGGTAGAAAAATGAAAATAAACCACATGATTTGCCCACGATTTTGGGTGAAATGGGGGGAAAAAGAGAAAGAATCGTGGGGTGCCCACGATTCTTTTTTGCTTTATTGAGTAATATTTGATTGTTATGGAAATTTGATAAAAGTCCATAAAAAGCAAATAACCAAGCCATTTCTGACTTGGTTATTTGTTGGTGGAAGAGGGTGGATTCGAACCACCGAAGTCGTTGACGGCAGATTTACAGTCTGCTCCCTTTGGCCGCTCGGGAACTCTTCCATAAATATAGTGGTGATAACGATGGTAATCGTTATCACCATGTGTGGAGCTGGTGAACGGACTCGAACCCCTGACCTGCTGATTACAAATCAGCTGCTCTACCAACTGAGCTACACCGGCATATTACTTGTTGAGTATACCACAACCAAAACTTTTTGTCAAGACTTTTTTTATCTTGCTGTTTCTGCTGTGAGTTCTGTATCAGAACATTTGCAATTATAGCACATGGTTTTTATATTGTCAAGGGTTTTTATTAAATTTTATTTAATAATTTTATAAGCTTCACAAAAATATGATTTTATACAGGTTTCCATTTCTTCTTTGGTGTGAGTTTTGGCTTTTACACATACAGCCGAATCATTATCACAGATAAAACATTTTCTTGGGGCAAGACCTATGCTTTCTCTGCCGATAGGTTCTGATTTTTCATTCATAATATCAATATCTGTTATTCTGAAAGGTTTTTTTAAACTTTCAAATTCAACCGAGATTTTCTTTACACTAACTGCATCCTCGGCGGCAGTATAAAATATTGTGGGACCATCGGCACCATCAATTTTTCCTTTAGATATAAGATGCAGTCCTTTTTCGGCAGTGTAATTTTCGTAAAGCCTGCAAATTTCGTAAAAAATATCTTTGCATTCTTCATTTGTGCGATATTTAAGCGGAACACACAAACTTATGGAAATCACAGTGCATTTTTCTGTTTTACTCAGTTTTAATCTTTTGTTCCACCGTTGTTCTTTTGCCTCTAAAACATCAGCCAGTTCTTTATTCAATTTATTTCACCTCAAAAAGTTTACCCATATATTTTGCCACAGCATCCTCATCATTTGTGAGAGAAAGCAGGGTATTGGCTTTCCTTTTGGCAACAGAAACCGCATTGTACACACACACTCCGTTATCAGCTTTTTCCAGCATGGGCAAATCATTGATATTGTCCCCAAAAACTGTCAGTCTGTCAGCCTCCAGATATTTTTTTACATACTCTACCGCAGTGGCTTTGTTTACATTTCCGCTGTAAATTTCCAGCCAATAATTTTCCGGATGGTAAATATCCTGATAAAAACAGGGTGAAATGGCAGGATTATCTCTTATATCGGAAAAGGTATCCTTTAAATTTTCAAAGCTGTCTATAAGTACAAAACTTACCACAGGATAATCATCGCAATGGGACATAAAATCATCTACATAAACAATTTTTCTATATTCATTTTCCAAATCCTCTTCCTCGGCAAAATTGCGGAGATTATCTCCCACTGTATATACAATCAGTTTTTTTCCGTCAAAAGCGAACATTCTTCCGCCTTTTTTATGTTTGTCAAAAATCTTTACTATGTAATGAATGCTTTCCTTTTCGATTTTTTCGTATTTTAAATACTCATCTTTTTGCTTGTCATATATAAACACACCATTCATAAGCACCATTGGAGCATTTATATTAAGTCCTTTTGTAAGTCTGTGAGCAGAAACAAAACTTCTGGCTGTAGCCACTGAAAACAAAGCTCCATTTTCTACAGATTTATTTATTGTTTCAAGTGAGTAATCCGAAATCTTTTTTTCGGATGTGAGCAAAGTGCCGTCCAAATCAGAAACATATAGTGTTTTCATGTATTACCTCTTTTCTTTTCTAGTACTAATTTACGATAAAGTATATCATATTTTATGCTATATTACAAATAAAATGTTATACTCAAAAACTTTCTTGTGTTTAATTTAGGCATGAGTTATAATTACCATGGTATGTTATCCAAAGGAGAAATTTTATGGAAAATTTAGTCCAAATCACAAAAGCATTTTCTGAGGGAAAGGCATCAAAAGGAATTTTTTCCTGTCCTGTTTCCAAAGAACAAACATATAAAAAATGCAAAGTAAATTTAACTCAGATAAAAAATAATATTTGTTATCAAATCGAAAAATTCACAGAAAAACAGGCTTTCCATGAAAATGTGGAATTAAATCATATTTCCGGGGAAATAGAAAAACTTTTCAGTGATTTTAAGCAACTGGAATATGTGGCCGATGGTTATAAATACAGTGTAAAAATCAGCAAAAAAGGCAAAATTCTGCAAAACAGACACAAAACCTGTGAAACCGCCGAAGTCAAAAGCCACAACCGTGAAAAATCCTATCTTTTAAAAGAAGGGGAAAATATTCCCCCTTTGGTGGATTTGGGCGTATTTACCAAAGATGGCAAAATTGTCAAAAGTATGTATGACAAATACAGACAGATAAACCGTTTTACCGAATTTATCGACGATTGTGTAAAAGACCGCGGCTATAAAAAAATTAATATTGTGGACTTTGGCTGCGGAAAAAGTTATCTCACCTTTATAGTTTACTACTATCTGACAGAAGTGCTTAATATAGAAACCCATATTATGGGTATGGATTTAAAAGCCGATGTAGTGGAAAACTGCAACAAAACCGCCCAAAAGTACGGATATGAAAATCTTCATTTTACAGCGGGGGATATTGCAAACTACAAGCCCAACGAAAAAGTAAATATGGTAATTACCCTTCATGCTTGCGATATTGCCACTGATTTGGCAATTTACCATGCAGTAAACATGAAAAGCGAAATTATTCTTTCAGTTCCGTGCTGCCAGCATCAGCTAAACGCTCAAATGAAAAGCAGCAACGGTATTATGGGCAGGTATGGACTTATAAAGGAAAGATTTTCCGCTCTTGCTACAGATGCTGTAAGAGCCAATGCTTTGGAAATTATGGGATATGATACTCAGGTTTTGGAGTTTATAGATATGACACATTCACCTAAGAATATTCTTATAAAAGCTATAAAACGGGACAAAAATAAGAATACCGACATATATATGAAAGAAATAAATGACATCTGTTGTCAATACGGCTTTGAGCCGGAAATAACAAAGCTATTTAATTTTAAATAGATATAAAAAAATTAATGTATTGGAGGAATTTACAATGAATTACACAGACAGAAAAGACATTCCCGAAAAATACACCTGGGATTTAACGCTGGTTTTTCCGTCTAAAGAAGCTTGGGACGAAGAATACAACAAGCTTTCCGAAGACATTAAGGCAATCAGCGACTACAAAGGTAAGCTTGCTGACAGAGATAATGCTTTGGCTCTTCTTAGAGTTTACTATGGGCTTGAAAAAAGAGTTGAAAAACTCTATGACTATGCAGCAAGAATTTCTGACTTGGACACAAGAGATACAGAAAATTCTGCCCTTGTAGACAGAATTTCTTTCCTTCTCAACAATTACAGCACTTATGCTTCCTACATTGAACCTGAATTTACTTCACTTTCCAATGAACAATTAGATGCTTACATTGCTGACAAGGATTTTGAAAACTACACAAGAATGCTCAGCAGCATTAAAAAGACAAAGGCCCATGTTCTCTCTGAAAAGGAAGAAGAACTTATGGCTATGGCAGGAGGAGCTTTGGGCAGATACTCCAACATCTTTAAAATGATTAACAATGCTGACATTAAATTCCCCACAGTAAAAGATGAAAACGGCAAGGAATATATAGTAACTCATGGTGCTTACGGTCTCATTCTGGCAGGAAATGACAGAAATCTCCGCGAAAAAGCATTTAAAGCTTACTATCAGGTATTTAGAAATAACCTTAACACAATCGCAGCCACATACAGCGGAAATGTTAAAAAGGACTGGTTCTACGCAAAGGCCAGAAAATACAACAGTTGTTTGGAAAAAGCTTTGGAAAACGAAGAAGTTCCAAAATCCGTATATGATAACCTTATCAATGCAATTCATACATACAACCCCATTATGCATGATTATATGAAACTGCGCCGTGATGTTATGGGCTATGATGAACTTCATATGTGGGATATGCACACCTCCATTGTTGACAACTGCGAAGTAAAGATGGGCATAGAAGAAGCTCAGGAACTGGTTATTAAGGCTTTGGCTCCTTTGGGAGAAGATTATCAGAATCTTCTTAAAACAGCATTTGCTGACAGATGGTGCGATGTTTACGAAACACCGGGAAAGAGAAGTGGTGCATACAGCAGCGGTGCATACGGCCGTCATCCATATGTTCTTTTGAACTACCAGGAAAACCTTGACAATGTATTCACATTGGCTCATGAACTGGGTCATGCTATGCACTCCTATAAATCCAATAATGCACAATGTTATGAAAAGGCAAGCTACAAGATTTTCCTTGCTGAAATAGCTTCCACAACCAACGAAGTTCTCCTTCTCAAATACCTCCTTTCCACAACAAAGGACGAAAATATGAAGAAGATGCTTTTGGCTCACTATGTTGATATGTTCAGAACAACAATTTTCCGCCAGTCCATGTTTGCCGAATTTGAACAAATTGCCCATGCTATGGAAGAAAATGGAGAACCTCTCACAAGCAAGAGCCTCAGCGACAAGTATTACGAACTCAACAAACAATACTATGGTCCATATGTAGTAAGCGATGAAGACATTGCTATTGAATGGGCAAGAATTCCTCACTTCTACACACCATTCTATGTATATAAATACTCCACAGGTCTTATCAGTGCAATTTGTATAGCTAATAAGATTTTGCAGGAAGGTCAGCCAATGGTTGATAAATACATGAAATTCCTATCTGCCGGCGACTGTATGGAACCTATTGAAATTCTCAAAATGGCAGATGTTGACCTTACAACCAGTGCTCCTTTTGACTTTGCATTCGGCGAACTCAAAAAAGCTTTGGAAGAACTTAAAGGTCTTATGAAATAATAACTTTATAAATAACCCCCTAAAACTATTTAAGTTTCAGGGGGTTTGTTTTTGAAAATTTACATAATTCCTTAATTTGTTCTATTGTTATTTTTTTAAAAAAATGATAAAATTAAATGATAACGAACAAAGAAAGGACATTTTATATGATAAAAATTATACCAAACAATATATACAGAACAGATGTTTTTGAAAATTGGCTCGGTGAACAGGCAAAAAAAGGCAATATTATCACTGATATAAACAGTTTTTTCTGTGTATTTAAAAATGGTGAAAAAGAAAATATCTGCTATAAACTTATTCCTACAGGAAAAAAAGACAACGAAACTCTCACTGACAAAAAAATTGCGGAATATAAAGAAAAAAACTTTGATTACATTTGCACATATAAAAATCATTTCCACATTATGAAAACAAATAACACTGAAAATTTCTGCGATTCTTTCCTCAACGAAGCTCCTCAAATTCAGAAAAACTTTAAAAGACTTATTTCAGACAACTATTTTTATATGATATTGTGGATAATTATATTTATAGCTGTAATTGCCTTTACTATATATAAAATTTCCGCAAATGGTGCATGGCTTTACAATATAATAAAACACAGAAAATGGGCTCTTTCCATTATGACTGCAATTTTAAGCTTTATTTTCTTCAATAAATGCAGACTCAATATTCAAAATCTTAAATATTCCATGGAAAATCTCACAAATCCTCATGATTTTAAAGAAAAAGACAAATCATTCCTTAAATACAGCAAATCTGCAATTATAACATCTGTTTCCGCTTTTGTTATTTTGACAGGGCTTACTGTTCATTCCATGGCAAATTCATGGCATAAAAATATGGAAAATATCCCCAAAACTCTGCCTATTCTGTTGCTTAACATGGTGGAACAAAACCCCGCTTATCACCGCTATAACCCTGTAGCAGTGGGGGATGGACTTGTCAGAAAAACCAACAGTGCCAAATTTTCCTATTCACTTTTGGCACCAAAACAGTATGAAATCTTACAGATAGGTATAATTGAAGATCAGGTATTTGATGACAGCGGCAAACTTTACACTCCTTCTTCAAATGTGGACTTTTTGAGAGCCACCACACCATCCATGGCAAAAACTCTTTATAAAGACCTGATAAAAACATATGCATTAAAAAACAGTGACCCTGTTCCGGTAACAGACAGCCCCTTTGAAGAAGCTGTAATATATAAATCAGGTAACAGAGAAGCATTCTTTGGTTATTACAATAATAATGCAATTTATGTTTCCTATTATGGAAATAAATCTATAATGCCTTTCGCAAAAGAAATTTATGAAAGTATTGAATATTTGGAATATTAATTTTATCAACAGACATTATTTGATAAAAATTATATGTAAAATATGAATATGAAATTAACTTTATTTTCTTTTTTGTTAAAAAGCTTGACGAACTCTTAATTTTATAGTTTAATATTAATGTAACATTTGTTATATTTTTATGGAGAATTAAAATGGCAACTTTAAATATAGTATTAGTAGAACCGCAAATTCCCCAAAATACGGGAAATATATCACGCACCTGTGCAGTAACAGGTGCCAGGCTGCATTTAGTGGGAAACTTAGGCTTTTCCATAGATGATAAGCACTTGAAAAGAGCAGGTCTTGACTACTGGAAATATCTTGATATAACTTATTATGATGATTGGCAGGATTTTACCAACAAAAATAACGGACAATTCTGCTACTTCAGCACAAAAGCATTAAATAATTACTGTGATGTTCAGTACAAAGACAATGTTTATCTTATTTTTGGCAGAGAGGACAAGGGACTTCCAGAAGAACTTCTTCATGAAAACAAAGAAAACTGTGTCAGAATACCTATGCTGGACACTTTAAGAAGCCTTAATTTATCAAATTCCGTGGCAATAGGAGCTTATGAAGTTCTGCGCCAATGGAATTTCCCGGAACTTAAAAATTACGGCAGTCTTACAAAATACAACTGGGATTAACGGAGGAAAAAATGAATAATATACTGATAATGACCGATTCATCCAGTGATATTTCACTGGAAACGGAAAAAGAATACGGCATCAGGGTACTTAATATTCCACTAACTATAAATAACAAAGGTTACTATGAAAGAGTGGATTTTACCTATGATGATTTTTATAAAATCTTAAATGAAAATGAACAAATTCCCTGTACTTCACATATCACTGCACCTATTTTCTGCGATGAATTTGAAAAAGCATATAACGAAGGCTATACAGATGTTATTTATGTATCCATAAATGAAATGGGTTCAGCTACATACAGTGCATCCATTAGTGGCAGAGATATGTTTTTTGAAGAACACCCTGAGGCTAAAGAAAAAATCAATATTCATTTTGTGCCTTCCAGAACTTTTTCCTTTGGTTATGGTTGGCCGGTTTTAAGTGCTGCCAAACTTCTCCGTGAAAAAAATCTTTCCGCTGAAGAATTGGTGAAATTTCTCAAACAGGAATTAAAAGAAGTTGATGTATGCTTTATAATGCAGACTCTTAAGTTTGCAAAGAAAAGCGGCAGACTCAGTGCCACTTCCGCATTTGTAGGTGAAATGCTGGGCATAAGGCCTCTTATTATTTTCAGAGAAGGTAAAAGTGTTATTAACGAAAAAGTAAGAGGAGACAAAAATATTGTTTCTGCTCTGGCAAATTACTACCTTAAAAATGTGGGTGAAAATAAGGATTACTATATTATTACAGGCGAAGATGAAGGTATTGGCGACGAACTGGAAAACGCAATTTTTGAAAAAACAGGGAAGAAGGCTCTGGGCAGAATTAAAGAAGGCGCTTCCATTTCCATTAATGCAGGCCCAAAAGTATTGGCTGTAGTATTCCACAATAAAAACAAAAACGAGTTATAATTAAAATTGCGTTGCTGTACATTTTCAGAAATTAAATCCACAATTTGGATATTTTAATTTTGTAAAACAAACTCCTGATATTTTAGAACATTCTAAAATATCAAGAGTCGATTTGTCAAGGGGGAATTCTGCATTTCAATACGGCTTTGAAAAAGTGGAGGGGTTGAACCCTCTTAGCTGCATAGTACTACCTGCCGAAGAAGGCAGCCATTCCCCCTCGGAGAGCGCACGACTGCCGCAGGCAGTACCACCGCCCACTTGTGGGTGGTGAGTAAGTGCGCCCTTGGATTAGGCGAATCATAATTGACTATTTTTTTTAAAATGATATGATTTAAGCATTAACTAAATCAAAATATTCTTAACAGAAT
>JAHHUB010000075.1 GCA_020024175.1 Oscillospiraceae bacterium
AAGCTTTTGATAATTGTGGGAACCAGACCGGAAATTATCAGATTGGCAGCAGTAATAAAAAAATGCAGACAGTATTTTGACTGCCTTTTAGCTCATACCGGACAAAATTATGATTATAATTTAAACGGAGTATTTTTCCATGATTTAGAACTGGATGACCCTGATATATATATGAACACTGTCGGCAAAGATTTAGGTGAAACCATGGGAAATATTATTGCAAAATCTTATCAGCTTATGGAAGAAATTAAGCCTGATGCTGTTTTGGTATTGGGAGATACAAACTCATGTCTTTCTGTAATCGGAGCTAAAAGGCTTCATATACCGATTTTCCATATGGAAGCAGGCAACAGATGTAAAGACGAATGTTTGCCTGAAGAAACAAACAGAAGAATTGTGGATATTATTTCAGATGTAAATATGGCATATTCCGAACACGCAAGAAGATATCTTTCAGACTGTGGACTGCCAAAAGAACGAACTTTTGTAACAGGTTCTCCAATGGCAGAAGTTCTTCACAGCAACTTAAAAAAGATTGAAACCTCCAATATACACCAAAAACTTGGACTGGAAAAAGGAAAATATATTCTTCTTTCTGCTCACAGAGAAGAAAATATTGACACAGAAAAAAACTTCATTTCTCTTTTTAGTGCAATTAATCAAATTGCTGAAAAATATAATATGCCTATTCTTTATTCATGTCATCCGAGAAGCAAAAAAAGACTGGAGCAAAGCGGATTTAAACTTGATAGGAGAGTAATTCAGCATGAACCTTTGGGATTTCATGATTATAATTGCTTGCAGATGAATGCTTTTGCAGTTATTTCCGACAGTGGCACACTTCCCGAAGAAAGCAGTTTTTTTACAAGTGTGGGTCATCCCTTTCCCGCAGTTTGTATAAGAACTTCCACAGAAAGACCGGAAGCTTTGGATAAGGCTTGTTTTGTGTTGGCTGGAATAGATATAAATGGACTTACTCAAGCTGTTGAAACTGCTGTTGAAATGAATAAAAATGGAGATTTTGGAATACCTGTGCCTGATTATATAGAGGAAAATGTTTCAACTAAAGTTGTTAAGATTATTCAGTCATATACAGGTATAGTTAATAAAATGGTGTGGAGAAAAAATTAAAAAATATATACTCATTGCATAATAAATTAAATTTCTTGGTAAAATATAAAACTCCGATACTGTTTTTATACAGTATCGGAGTTTTCGGTTTTCGTATAATGTTATTTTAAATTACATTATATTCATTTAAAAGTTTTTCAACCTCTGTTCCTGAGATTTTTTTCAATGCCTCTTTAAGCAACATTTTCTGAGCCATATTTAAGTTCATATCTGTTACTTTCTTTCCATCACGGATTTTTACTGTGGCATCAAGCAGACAGCGAATATCATAAATACTTCCCCATACTTCCGGTACACCACGGTCTACATTCAATAAAGTGTACACAGCTTCCATACCTGTACGCATGGAATATTCTGTGGTGAAAATTGTATCCCGTGGAGTTTCGGCAAATTGTCCGATAAATGCAAAGTTTACGGCTCCCTGAGGTACAACATCTGGACGATCCCCTGCACTGCGAGGCATAAAGAATGCAGTAATATATGGCATCATACATGGAATTGTATTAGCACTGTGTTCAGCCATTTCTTCAATTTGGTCAACCGGAACACCTAAATGATAAAGCCATTCCATACAGATTTCCTTACCTGTACAATCACGCATAGCTTTTTTAACAAAATTACCAGGTTTGTCAGTGAAAAGTCCATAAATCCAGCCAACTAACTGATTTTTAGGCTGAGTTCTGAATTGCGGCTGACGGTTAAATGTCCAGCTCAAAAGCCAGTTGGAGTCTTTAACTGTTACAATACCGCCAGTAACTACTTTTCCGCTAAAAGGATCTCTCTGACATATTTTTTGAACATATGGAGGAATTCTGTCATCTAAAGTAGTTACAGTAGCACTCATCCAATTTGTTTTTTCAGGGTCAGAGCAGAAGTTTTCAGGGTGGCCAAAGCTTTTATCCTGAGCTGCTATGCGTTTCCACATATCCCAGCCGCCACCTACTTCAAGTTCGGGTTTAAATTCAGCAGGTTTATCCTGACTGCCCAAGCTGGAGTTTTCAACACATCCACCGGGTGTAATAAATACCAAATCATTTTCGGTGAGATTTATTGTTTCTTCACCTTTTTCTGTGATAAGAGAAATACTCTTAGCAAGCTTGCGGGAAAGTGTAATGTCAAATTTTACGTCGGCAACTTTTGTGTTATAATGGAAAATTACACCTGATTTTTCCAAATATTTTACCATAGGCAAAATCATTGATTCATACTGATTATATTTAGTAAAACGCAGAGCTTTAAAATCAGGCAAACCTCCAATGTGATGTATATAACGATGGATATAGCGTTTCATTTCAAGTGCACTGTGCCAGTTTTCAAAGGCAAACATTGTTCTCCAATAAAGCCAGAAATTTGAATTTAATACTTCATCATCAAAAAAATCAGTGATAGGTTTGTCATATAGTTTCTCATCAGGTGTGAAGAATAAATGCATAATTTCCATAGCAGCTTTGTCGGATAGGCCAAATTTACCATCTGTGTGAGCACTTTTACCTCTGTTTTGAGTAGCTCTCATAAGGGAGTAGTTAGGGTCTTTTTTGTTAAGCCAGTAGTATTCGTCCAATACACTTACGCCTTCTGTTTCGATTGAGGGTATGGAATGGAACAAATCCCACATAACTTCAAAATGATTGTCCATTTCTCGTCCGCCACGCATTACATATCCAAGACCTGTGTATTCAAAACCATCACAGGCACCACCTGGAATAGGATCTTTTTCATATATGTGTATATGATTTCCTTCCATTTGAGCATCTCTGACCAAATAGCAGGCTGCTGTCAGTGCAGCTAAACCTGTACCTACAATATATGCGTATTTGTTTTCTACGCCTTCAGGTTTTTGTGGACGTGCAAATGCTTCATAGTTTCCGCTTGAATAATACATAATATAAATCCTCCTTGTTTATTTGATGATATGAGAATACTTCAAATTTACACCTTTTGCAATAATCAATAAAACTAAGATGATAAAGAAATTATCTCATATTAATTATTGCTTAAATTTTTATCATTTAACGATATTTGATAAAATAAATATTTATTTAATTTAATATTATTAAAATGCTGAATATAGCTGTAATAAAATATAATTAAAATCGAAGTACTTACATTAAATGCAGGTACCTCGATTTATTACTATATCAATATTGTGTAAAATAATCTGATGTATTTAAACAGAGAAGAATCATTACTGACAAAATGTGTTTAGTGATTATCTTCTCTTTTCATTAAATCTGCAACAGTTACATTATCGAGATAGTCGTTTATTATTTTATTTAAATTATTCCACATTGTAATGGTACGACAGGTGTCCATTCGCTCACATTTTTCGGAATTACATTCAAGACAGGAAACAGGGGCTAAATCTCCTTCTGTCAATCTGAGAATATCTCCCACTCTGCAATTTTCCGGGGAAATGGTAAGTTTATATCCACCACCTTTTCCGTGAGTACCTTCAATTAAATGTTGTTTTGTGAGAACGGGGAAGATTCTCTCAAGATATTTTAATGAAATATTTTGACGGTTAGCTATGTCTTTCAGCGGAACAGGACCTGTGCTTTGATTTTCTGCTAAATCTATGACAGCACGGAGAGCATAACGACCTCTGGTTGAAATCATCATCTAAATCACCTCTTTATATTGTGGTTTATCCATGCCAATATAAATAATTTAATGTTCACAGCATGAACACTCAGGAAATTTTGAATGATCATAGGATATACCGTTTTTTTCATAGTAGTCTTTCAAAGCCAGTTTAATAGCTTCTTCAGCAAGTACGGAACAGTGCATTTTATGAGCCGGCAAGCCGTCCAAAGCTTCAGCTACTGCTTTGTTTGTCAATGTTAAAGCATCATCTATTGATTTTCCTTTAATCATTTCTGTAGCCATGGAACTGGATGCAATAGCACTTCCACAGCCAAAAGTTTCAAATTTAACATCTGTAATTATATTGTTGTCAATTTTAAGATATATTTTCATAATATCGCCACATTTTGCATTTCCTACTTCGCCTATTCCGTCAGCATTTTCAATTATTCCTATATTGCGTGGATTGCGGAAATGATCCATTACTTTTTCACTGTATAAAGCCATAATTATTCTCCTTATTTAATTATAAATTTTTGTTTGCCTTCGGTAAGATTTCTCCAAACTGGTGAGATACTTCTAAGATATGAAACAACTTCGGAAACACTTTCGATTATATAATCAACTTCTTCTTCAGTATTTTCTTTTGATAAAGACAGTCGCAAAGAACCATGGGCTATTTCATGAGGTCTGCCAATGGATAACAGTACATGGCTTGGATCCAAGGAACCTGAAGTACAGGCAGAACCGGAAGATGCATATATACCTTTGTCATCTAAAAGCAGAAGCAAAGATTCACCTTCAATTCCTTCAAAGCAGAAGTTTACATTGTTGGGAAGACGGGAAATTTCGTCGCCATTCAGTGCTGAATGAGGAATTTTTGAAAGACCTGAAATAAGTTTATCTCTTAATTTTGTTAAATAAGCAGCAGTTTCTTCCATATGGCTGCAGGATTCTTCCAATGCAGCAGCCATACCCATAATAGCGGGTATATTTTCAGTTCCTCCTCGTTTTCCTCGTTCCTGGGCACCGCCTTCAATTAAATTGGAAAGTTTTATTCCCCGTTTTGCATACAACAAGCCTACACCTTTGGGACCGTTGAATTTATGAGCGGAAAGTGACAGCATATCTATATTTTGTTTTTTAACATCAATGGGTAAATGACCTGCTGCCTGTACAGCATCAGTGTGAAATAAAACACCTTTTTGACGGCAAATTTCACCTATTTCAGCTATAGGCTGTATTGTGCCGATTTCATTATTGGCATACATTACAGTTACAAGACAAGTGTCTTCTCTGATGGCATCATTAACTTGGTTTGGTGTTATTAAGCCGTTTTCATGTACATCTAACAGGGTGATTTCATAACCCTCTGATTCCAGTTTATTTAATGTGTGCAAAACAGCATGATGTTCAAATGCTGTTGAAATTATGTGTTTTTTTCCTTTGGCAGCTCCAAGTTTAGCAGCGGAAATAATAGCTTGATTGTCAGCTTCACTGCCACCGGAGGTAAAGATGATTTCATTGGGGTTGCAGTTTATGAGTTCTGCAATTTTTGACCTTGCACTGAAAAGTGCTTCATTGGCTTTTTGTCCTACCGAGTGGAGGCTGGAGGGGTTTCCGTAAATGTTATTCAAATATGGCAGCATTGCATTAATGGAAGTGGAACTCATTTTTGTGGTGGCAGCATTATCTGCGTAAATATGCATATAAAACTTCCTTTCTTTTTATAATAAAAATATATATGGTTTTAAGATTTAAAATTAAGATGAGATTAAATATATTGACTGAAATAAAACCTACTTAATTTGTAGGTTTATTATAACATTATTTACCTACCATGTCAATAGGTAAATAAAATTAAATTAATATCAAGGAATATTTTAGATTATACTAATAATTTTTTGAAGAAAACGAAATATTTGCTTTTATATAATTTAATTTTTTGTGAATTAACAAGAAATTTTCTCAAGTATTATTGACATAATGGATAATGATATATATAATTAACATTGTTAACTTATTTTACGGTATGGAGGGGGCTTATGATAAAACAGGAATGGCTGAAAATGCTTTCATACAGACATCAACTACAGCATTTTGTGAGAATATTTATGCCTCATGGGCAAAATAATGCTCTTACATCCGGTGAACTGGAAATACTCTCCATGATATTTATTTATCCCGAAAGCACTTTACAGGAACTGAGCCGACAAAGCGGCATGAAAAAAGAAGCTGTCAGCAGATTATTAAAACAGCTTTACTTTAAAAAATGTATTAAAAAAGAAAAACATCCCACTGATGAAAGAAGCTATATTCTTTCTCTTACAGAGGAAGGAACAAAGATGTTAAAAGAAAATCAAAGCCATATCTTAAAGCCTTTTTATGAACTTAAAAGAAGTATGGGAGATGACTTTGACAAGCTTTTTGAACTTATTTCACAGGTGGTAGATACTGAAAATAAAAATGATTAAACAGAGGTAATAATATGAACTTTTATGACAGTTTACAAATGGACCCAGGTATTTTAAAAGATAAAATAAAAAAAGCAGAAACTAAAAAGGAAAAAAATAAATATATCTGTGCAATGGTTTTGCGTTCTGTGCTTATAGTTATTTTTTCTATATTGCTTATATCTACTGCTGCAACATTTTTCGGTTCAGAAAACAGTGTTTTGGCAGTTTCACTTCTCTGTATACTTTTAAGTGTGCGTTTTGTAGACTTCGGCTATTGTATTAAAGATTCACTTGTAAATATGGGTATAGTTTTTTGTTTGTTGGTGGCAGGACCTGCCATAAGTGAAATGTTACCGCCCATATTATCAATTTTAGTACATTTTTCCGTAGTTTTAATTATACTTGTTATGACCAGTGATAAACCTCATATGGGCAATGGTGGGCTGTATACTTTTTCATATATTTTATTGGTGGGAAATCCAGTCAGCGGGGATTTACTGGTAAAAAGATTTATGCTGGCACTTACAGGATATATTGTCTGTGGTCTTATATTCTATGGTAAACACCATAATAAAAATAAAAATATCCGTTTTATATCCATTATAAAAGAATTTAAATTATCAAGTAAAAAATGTCTTTGGCAGTTACAGTTTGCTCTTGGACTTAGCTTATTACTTGGTATATGTGAATTTTTCCGTCTGGAAAGAATGATGTGGGCAGGATTTGCCTGTGCATCACTGTTGGGCTCTTATTCCTCATCTGCTGATGTAATAACCCAAACCAGAGAGAAATTTTATCAGAGAATAATTGGTGCTTTGCTGGGTTCCGGACTTTTTGCTTTGGCATATATTATTGTACCCGTTAAATATCATTCATTCTTTGGTCCATTGGGAGGCATAATACTTGGATTTTGCACAGAATACCGACACAAAACAGCTATTAACTGTTTTGGAGCTTTGCTTATTGCCACACAAATTTACGGACTTAAAACTTCTGTATGGCTTAGAATTATAAATAATATTATCGGTGCTGTGTTTGGATATGGATTTTCTTATATTTATCAGAAAATTGTTACTTCTAAAAGTAAGGCATAAAAAAAGTGGAATGTTCTGTCCCCAAACTGTAAGGACAAAACATTCCACTTGTTTTTTTATTTTATCCAAGAGCTACATCCAAGGTCATCATTACACAGAAACCCACTGCAAAAAATATTGTTCCTATATCGGAATGTTCTCCCTGGGACATTTCGGGAATAAGTTCTTCAACTACAACATAAATCATAGCACCAGCTGCAAAGCTTAAAAAGTAAGGTAATGCAGGGATAATTAAGTTTGAAGCAAGTATTGTAATTATAGCTCCGATAGGTTCAACAATACCTGAAAGAACTCCCGCATAAAAAGCTTTGCTTTTTTTCATGCCTTCAGATTTAAGAGGCATTGATATAATAGCACCCTCGGGAAAATTCTGAATGGCAATTCCCAGAGACAAAGCCAAAGCTCCTGCGGCACTAATTCCCATATTACCTGTTAAATAGCCTGCATATATTACACCTACTGCCATACCTTCCGGAATATTATGCAAAGTAACTGCTAAAACAAGCATAGTGGTTTTTTTAAATTTTGAAGAAGGACCCTCTGGCTGATTGCTGTTTATATGCAGATGTGGGATTATATGGTCAAGCAAAAGTAAAAATAATATACCTATTGCAAAACCAACTACTGCGGGAATAAAAGATAATTTTCCCATATGGGATGACTGATCTAAAGCCGGAATTAACAGACTCCATACGGAGGCTGCCACCATAACACCTCCGGCAAATCCTGTCAAAGACCGTTGAACAGAAAGTTTCATCTTGTTTTTCATAAAAAATACACAGGCAGAGCCTAAAGAAGTGCCTAAAAACGGTATTAAAATGCCATACCAAGCGTTTTTGTCAATGTAATTAAACATATTTTAATCCTCCTGTTGGTGCAGATTTTTATAGATTTACAAATATAGAATGCATACAGTTAGCATATGCTAACTGTATGCATTCTATATTAT
>JAHHUB010000076.1 GCA_020024175.1 Oscillospiraceae bacterium
TTTATTTGTTAACATATTCGTTAAATTCATTGACAAACAGAAAAAAATATCATAAAATAGCTATCAGGGTTATGCTGATACCATGGGAAAGGGAGAGCGGACTTTTCTCAAAATAAAGGCATAAAAAATCAATACATTTTTTGAATAGGAGTGTAAAGACAATGGATTTAATGTTCCTGGCACCTGTGGGTGCAGTCGCTGCTCTGCTTTATGTTGCTTACCTTTATAAGAAGGTTCTTAAAGAAGACGAAGGCACAGCAGAAATGAAAAAAATTGCCGGCAATATTAAGCACGGCGCAATGGCATACCTTAAACGTCAATATAAAGGCGTAGGTATCTTCTTTGTCATCATGTTTGTTGTTATGATGATTTTATCAATGTTTGGAATGGTTAACAAATTTACACCATTTGCATTTGTAACAGGCGGTTTATTCTCCGCACTTTCCGGATATATCGGAATGTCAATAGCTACATCCTCTAACTCCAGAACAGCTAATGCTGCTATGAAGAGCCTTAATGACGGTCTTAAAGTTGCATTCTCCGCAGGTTCTGTAATGGGCTTTACAGTTGTAGGTCTCGGACTTTTGGATATGTCTATTTGGTACTATCTTCTCAAGATGTTCCTTGGAAACGATGTAAATGCTATTGCTAACGCAATGCTTACATTTGGTATGGGTGCTTCCGCTATGGCTTTGTTTGCAAGAGTTGGCGGTGGTATCTTCACAAAGGCTGCTGACGTTGGTGCTGACCTTGTTGGTAAAGTAGAAGCAGGTATTCCTGAAGATGACCCACGTAACCCTGCTGTTATCGCTGATAACGTTGGTGATAACGTTGGTGACGTTGCAGGTATGGGTGCTGACCTTTACGAATCATATGCAGGTGCAAGACTTTCTGCTTGTGCATTGGCTGTATCTGCAGGCCTTGGAATTACAGGTATGTCAGTTCCTACAGCTTTGGCTACAATCGGCGTTTTAGCATCAATTATTGGTACATTCTTTGTTAAAACAAAGGAAGGTGCTTCTCAAAGAGAACTTCTCGGTTCACTTAGAAAAGGTACTTATATCAGTGCGGCTCTTGTAGCTATTGCTGCATTCTTCCTTATTAAGTATACAGAATCTCCTATGGGACTTTATGGTGCAATCCTTTCTGGTTTGCTTGCAGGTGCTCTTATTGGTTACTTCACAGAATACTACACATCAGATACATATAAGCCTACACAAAAATTGGCTGAAACATCTCAAACAGGTCCTGCTACAATTATCATCGGCGGTTTGTCCCTTGGTATGAACTCCACAGCTATTCCTGTTGTTATTGTAAGTATTTCTATTCTTGTCAGCTACTTTATTTCCGGTCAGGGCAGCATGGGTCTTTTCGGTATTGCACTTTCCGCAGTAGGTATGCTTTCCACACTTGGTATCACACTTGCTACAGATGCTTACGGACCTGTTGCTGATAACGCAGGTGGTATTGCTGAAATGGCAGGTCTTGGTGAAGAAGTAAGAAACAGAACAGATGCTCTTGACTCTTTGGGTAACACAACAGCTGCTACAGGTAAAGGTTTTGCTATCGGTTCTGCTGCTTTGACAGCTTTGGCTCTTATTGTTGCTTATATTGACCAAGTTAAGATTATTAAACCTGACTTTGAGTTTAATCTCAGTGTTACAAACCCATCTGTATTGGTTGGTTTGTTCGTAGGTTCTGTACTTCCTTTCATCTTTGCTGCTATGACAATGGAATCCGTTGGTAAGGCTGCACAAAGTATCGTTGTTGAAGTAAGACGCCAATTTAAGGAAATCAAAGGCCTTATGGAAGGTACAGCAGAAGCTGATTATGCTTCCTGTGTTGACCTTTGTACAAAGTCAGCTCAATCCGAAATGGTTCCTCCTGCAATTCTTGCAGTAGTAGCTCCAATTCTTGTTGGTTTCATCCTTGGTGTAAACGGTGTTGTTGGTATGCTTGCAGGTTCTACAGTAACAGGTTTTATCCTTGCTATCATGATGGCTAATGCCGGTGGTGCATGGGATAACTGTAAGAAGTATATTGAAGCTGGACATCACGGCGGCAAGGGCAGCGACAACCACAAGGCTGCAGTTGTTGGTGATACAGTGGGAGACCCATTCAAGGATACTTCCGGTCCTGCTATCAACATTTTGATTAAACTTTTGTCCACAGTTGCTATCGTATTCGCTCAGTTAGCACTTACATCACTTATTAAGTAATTTTAAAATCTTAATAATAAAAATGCTCTCAAATCACATAATTTAAATGTGGTTTGAGAGCATATTTTTATTTTTCATTATTTATTTTACGGAAACAAAAATAAGTAACAAAACTGCAAATAATAATATAGATAATACCGCATATCATATTTCTTACACCTAAATTGGTTATAATATTAAAAATACTGCAAACAGTATTAAATAATATTACAATGGGAAAAAACAGCCAAATCCAGTTGTTAAGCATAATATACTTATATTTTTTTATTTTTAAAAGAGAGGGTTGTTTTTTAATCAGAAATCTGTTTATATTTTCTGCAAAAAACATGGCAAAAAAGCTGTATATCATAAATATTGTGCCAACTAAAAAAGCAAAATAATTTTGCCAGGTAAGCCAAATAATTAATGTTGAAACAAATCCTAAAACATTGCTGGCTATACCTGTTATATAAAATATGTTAGTTGTAAATAAAACTTCTTCCTCAGGTAAAGATTTATTATTATTACAGGTTTCTGTTCCCTTTATAAGATAATCTGTGGTTACTCCGAAATAATCACTTAAAATTATTATCTTATCCAAATCAGGCATACACTGTTCACTTTCCCATTTGCTTACAGCCTGACGAGAAACCCCTATTTTATCTGCCAGCTCCTCCTGAGAAATACCTTTTAATTTTCTTTGTTCTTGAATTCTGTTTGCTAATGTCATAAATTGGTCCTGCCTTTCTTTTAGTATGGATGTATTGTATCATAAAATGCAGTTGCATAACAATAAATTAAGCATATAAATATGTCAACCTGTGGTTGCATAGGAAAAATTATAGTTTATTTAATTAATTTTAAAAGGTAAAATTAATTGAATGTCAGTAATTTTACTGTTGTAACATTTTTTAACTGGCAGGTATATAATATAGTAAAATCAAATTGCGGAGGGTGATATAAATGAAAAGAAAACGGCCTTGCCGCAATAAGCACCCCCGATTTTGTTTTGCACCACTGATAGCCATATGCTTTGGAGCAGGGTTGTTTTTCAGTATTTTTTGTTCTGTGCAGGTAGTGGCATTTTTTGCAGGTATATGCCTTATCATTTTGGGGATTTATGCTTTAGATTAAATTATATGAGATGGGCGGTGTTTTAATGAAAGTCATAGTTGTAAGAAGTCCAAAGTTTTTGGCAGGGATTTTGAGAAGTATTTTTAAAATAAATAAAAAGGATACATAATGTTTTATATAAAAAAAACCGTTCTCCGAATTAATATGAGAGAACGGTTTTTATGTTATTTTTTCTTAAATGATAAAATAAATAAAATCAGTGCTGTTAAAAGATAAATTCCATAAATTGTGTATGAAACTGTATTGCTCCAGGGAAAAGAAACCTCAGGATGATTTATTGCAAAAATAAAAAATACAATAAAACCAATGAACATAAAAATTGAGATAATTCTTGAAATTTTCTTATTCATAAAATCATTTCCTTTCTGTTTAACTTATGTTGTCAGTAAAATAACATACAGGCAAAGAAAAAAATATAAATCTCTGTTGGAGCAAAGAAAAATTCCGATTATATCTAGTTTACAAGCTTTTGTTTGTTTTCTGAAATTATTTGTTATAAATAAAATCTTTTACTTTATGCAAGATTTTAATGTCAACCAAAGCGTCAACCAAAGTTCCCTCAGCAATGTATTCTTCAGAGAAAATTTTGCCATCAATGCGAATTTCATTTAATATACCGCTGTTTGAATAAGGGACAAGGAGTATAAGCCTTTTTTGAGAAGGTTCCAGTGTTTTTTCTATGGTTTTAACTAAATTGTCAAAACCATATCCTGTTTTGGCAGAGATTAAAACTGTATTGTTTTCTAATCCCACCGGAACATTATCCAATTTATCGCATTTATTCATTACAGTGATAACAGGTACAGATTCAGCACCCAAAGAATACATAAGTTCTTTTGTAACAGCAATTTGTTCAGGCATTTCCTCATTTGATGCATCACATACATTTAAAACAATGTCAGCATTTGCTGCTTCTTCCAAAGTGGATTTAAAAGCCTCTACCAAATGGTGGGGAAGTCTGCGGATAAGGCCTACTGTATCAATGAGAATAACAGTTCTGCCGTTTGGCAGTTCCAATGCTCTTGAGGTAGGGTCAAGAGTGGCAAAAAGTTTATTTTCAGCCAATACACCTGCATCTGTAAGGGCATTGAGCAAAGTGGATTTTCCTACATTTGTGTAGCCAACTATGGCAACAGTGGTAATACCGTCTTTTTTACGGCGTGTTCGGAGAAGTTTTCGTTTGTTTTCAAGCTTGTCAAGTTGTTCTTCCAATGACTGGATTCGTCTGCGTATATGACGGCGGTCGCTTTCCAGCTTGGTTTCACCGGGACCTCTGGTACCTATACCTCCACCTAGACGGGACAAGTCGTTGCCTATACCCATAAGTCTTGGAAGAAGATATTTCTGCTGTGCCAGCTCGACTTGAAGTCGTCCCTCGGAAGTATTGGCTCTTTGAGCAAAAATATCCAAAATCAGCATGGTTCTGTCAATAACGGGACAGTCAAGAATTTTTTCGGAGTTTCTGATTTGGCTGGCAGTCAGTTCATCTTAAATGTTATAATCTTTAAACTGTAAAGCTCTTTGGTCACGGAAAGCAGTAAAAGCTTTGATAATTTTATCTGAATTTCCCTGTGTGGGTTCAATTATATAAATATCAGCTACACCGAATTTTCCGTCAGTTTTTTTGATATAATATTTTTTGAAATATGATTTATCAATATTAAGTATATCAGTTATAAATTTTTTATCTCCATCTTCAACCCCTTTTATATTTACATTTTTATATATTTCATCCAAAGCTTTTTTGGGGTCGTTTACATTAGATATACTGCTTTTGCTTATATCATTATATTTGTCATTATGTTGTTTTTCAGAATTGCAGCCTGTAAATATTATTGATATTGTCAATATAAATATTAATAAAAATTTTTTGTACATTTTTTTAACCTCACTTTTATATAACTATTATACTGTTTTGCAGCTAAGTGTCAACCGATTATTATATTATAACAATTTTATTTTGTATTTATTAATATATTTTTAAATTAAAACTTGTGGGATATTTAGCTTTTAAAAAATAAAGTAATATGTTAGAATAAAACAAACATATAAAACAGGAGAAAATTTTTATGAAACTAATGGTTCTTATTTTAAACAAAACAGAAGTTTTGGAGCATTTATTAAAGGAATTGGCTGAAATAGGTGTAAGCGGTTCCACTATTATACCCAGTACCGGTATGGCAAAAGCTCTTATAGACTGTGATGAATATTCATTTTTAAATTCTCTCAAAGTGATTTTAGACCCTGATAGAGAAGAAAGCCGAACAGTGCTTACAGTTTTAAAAGATGAATTGGAGGAACCTGCTCTTGATTGTATTGAAAGAGTGGTGGGAGATTTGTCAAACCCCAATACTGCTATAGCATTTACTCTTCCCATATGCAATATAAGAGGAATGAATAAAAATATAAAATAGCTAACAAAAACAGGACAGTGCTTATTTAACTGTCCTGTTTTTTTAAATTCCTTTAAGGTGTGGTTACGAAAATTTGTATTAACAGTAACTAAAGTTTTATCATAAATAATATAAATTGTTTTTATATACGCAGTTAGTTTGTTATTTGACAAGCAGTCGTTCCACCAGTTCGGGATCAGGGTCAACAATGGCAGTTTGATAGGTTTCATATATAACCATTCCGGGTTTTGCGCCTGCAGGTTTCTTTACATATTTAATTGGGGTATAATCCACCGGAATTTTGCTTGATTCTCTTGCCTTGCTGTTGTAAGCAGCAATAATGGCAGCTTCTTCCAAAGTGCGATTGGGTATTTCCTTTCCATCTGCAATAACTACAGTATGGGAACCGGGGATTTTCTGTGTATGGAACCACATATCATAGTTTTTGGAGTCTTTTAGAGTCAGTTTATCATTTTGAATGTTGTTTCTTCCTGATAAAATTGTGAATCCATCAGAAGAAATATATTTATAAGGGGAAAGTTTTTCGGGTTTTTTGTATTTGGCACCATAATTTTTAATATAGCCTTCGTTGGCAAGTTCACGCCTTATGGCATCAAGTTCAGATTCGCTTCTGGCTCTTACCAGCAAATCAAAAACACTGTCAATGTACTGGATTTCCTCTTCACCCTGAGCAATCAGCTCAATGAGTTTCTTCTCTGCATTTGCGGCTTTGCGATAGTCATTGTAGTATTTTTGTGTATTTTGGGATGGAGTAAGTCTGGGGTCTAATTTAATTTCAATTTCCTCCTGCTCCGGACTGTAGAAATTAATCAGTTTTGCAGAGTTTTGTCCTTTTTTCAGTGAATACATATTGGCTGAAATAATATCGCCGCAGTTTTTGAGATATTCTCTTTCAGCACTTATGCTGAGTTCCTCTTTTTGTGCTGCAACACGGCGGACAGTTCTTTCCGAAAGATTGGCAAGAAATTTAAGTAAATCATTGGAACGCTGTTTCATGCGGTCTATTGCATCTCTTTCACCGAAATATCCATCTAAAAGAGTGCTGTAGCTTTCACATTCCTTTAATTTATAATAATTGTCATACTGAGTTATTTCCATGAAGGAGAAATCTGTGGGTTTGCCACTTTGGTCAATAAGAAGAACTGGTTTAGTTTTGCCTTCTTTTAATGAATAGGAAAGGTTTTTGATGTAAAAATCAAGTCTTTCCAAATTATCCTTTGTAAGAGCGGAAATATTTTTAGTGTTTCCATGTGTGGCAAAATGGGCAATTTCTCTGGCAATAAGGGGAGAAAGGCCCATGATATGTTCCATAATGGCTTTGGAAAGTTCAATATCCCGTTTGCTTTGAGAGATTTTTTCTGCAGCACTTTCAGGATTTTCCATTATATTTATTTTATCCTGTGATGGGGGCAGAGTGTATTTCATACCCGGAAGAACAGGACGCACTTCCGACATATCGTCGCTGATTCTCTTTACAGCATCAATGATTTTTCCGTTTTCATCAAATACAATGATATTGCTGTGTCTGCCCATAATTTCCATAGAAATAGTTATAATTACTTTGTCCCCAAGTTCATTGTTGGTTTCAAAATGAAAATGCACTGTTCTGTCCATACCGATTTGCTCTGCACCAAGAAATCTCCCAGATGAAAGATGTTTTCTCAAAAGCATACAGAACATGGGAGGTTGTTTGGGATTTTCTGCGGTTAAATTTGTGAAATGAAATCTGGGAGAAGATGCATTGGCACATAAAAGCAGTTTGTAAACACCGTTTTTTGTGCGAAGTCCTATTATAATTTCTTCTTTGCCGGGTTGATGAATTTTATCTATTCTTCCATCAATGGCAACATTATTTATTTCTTTTACTATTTGGCTGACAAAAGCTCCGTCAAAAGCCATTTTTATTCAGCTCCTTTTTTAATTAAAATCAGATATATTTTATCATATCTTATGTGTTTTTTCAAATAAAATTATAGTAAAATTCCTTGACAAATATGTATTGCTTTACTAAAATGAAATTAAAATAGAATTTATATATATGAAAGGAGGAAATATGATGAAAATAAGAGAAGCTAATAATTATTATTCAAATATTTTGTCAAAGATGAAAGATTATCGCACACAGCTTGTTAAAAAACAGGATGAAATCAAAGATAATCATGAAAACAAAAAAGAAGTAGATAATCTTGAAAAAGAGATTAAAAAAATTGACAAAAACTGCAATGCTGTTACAAATTATCTAAATGCCATAAATTCTATAAAAACCAACAAACAGCAAATAGATGCCAGTAAGGAAGAAATTAAGGCAAAGATGAAACAGATGAAAGAAGAACGAAAATGCCTGGACATTTTCAGGAGAATTTCTTCCGGGGAAAAAGTTTCGCCAGCTGATGAACAGCGTTTAATGTGTTATAATAAAGAAATGTATTCTATGGCTAAAATAATGGCTCTTATGAACACAGAT
>JAHHUB010000077.1 GCA_020024175.1 Oscillospiraceae bacterium
TAAGGGGAATAATTTCCTCTGACATGGACTTAGATGCAAATTCCAAATTTGAGATGAAAATATCTCCGAATTCTTTTTTAATTGCATCCAAATGTTTACTCTTTAAAATTTCTTTTCCGAAATTAACTGTGGAGTTGCTGTATGTAGGAGATTTTTGATCAAAAAATTCCTGTTCTGCTTTGTAAAATTCATCATTTGTATTTTGAGTATTTCTGATGTAGCAAAGGCTCATCATATTTTCAACTTCTATGCTCTTATCGCGGTAATCTGTGATAATTGCAATTTCTTCTTCGGCTGATTTTGCCTGAGAAAACTTCTTTGTAAGATTGTCCATGTAAGCACAGGCTGCGTCCATATCGGGACGAACATAAGGAAATTCTGAAAATTTCATAGATAATGTCTCCTTTTTTATTTTAAATTTGCAGTGCTTTATTTTTGTTATAAAGCAGCAGCTAAATCTGCTTATTATGACTGTTTAGCTACTTAATTATATAATAAATATAGTAAAAAGTAAAGAGGAACATCTAATCTTTAATTCTTATTATATAATTTATACAAAGAATATATTTAATAATTGTATATAAGGTCGGAATTTGCAGAGTTTTATTTTTTTGTATTTAATATTGTCGCAAATTATTTTTAAATTCTCGACAGCTTTTAGCAAAATTTTTATCACTGATGCTTTATGCTTTTAGCATAAAGTTTTTTATTTTTAAAAGAAAGGAATTTTAAAAAATGCCACTTAAACTTGAAATTGCCCCGGAAAGCATTACCGCTTATTTATCGGGTGAAATAGACCATCACACCGCCTCTTATTTAAGAGAAAAAATAGATGATGTTATAGAAAAAAACTCACCAAAAGAACTTACCATGGATTTTTCCGCAGTAACTTTTATGGACAGTTCCGGCATTGGTTTAGTTATGGGAAGATATAAACTTATGGCGGAAACAGGTGGTGTCATCATTCTTACAGGACTTGATAAAAATACCGAAAAAGTCATGAAAATAGCCGGTCTTGAAAAATTGGTAAAAATCCAAAAAGGGGGAAAATAATATGAAATTCAAAACAATAAATAAAATGAAACTGGAATTTGAAAGCCATTCAGTTAATGAAGCCTTTGCCAGAACTGCAATCAGTGCCTTTATCACCTCCTTAGACCCTACAGTAGAGGAAATTTCAGATATAAAAACCGCTGTTTCCGAAGCTGTAACAAATTCCATAGTACATGGATATGAAAATCAAATCGGTAAAATTACCATTGAAGGCGAAATTAAAGAAAACAACAAAGTTATTATAAAAATTAAAGATAAAGGCTGTGGAATTAAAGATGTTCAAAAAGCCAGAGAACCTCTTTTCACCACCTGTACCACTGGAGAAAGAGCAGGACTTGGTTTTGCGGTAATGGAAAGCATGATGGATAAAATCAAAGTAAATTCTACATACCATAAGGGCACAACTGTCACTATGGAAAAAATTATAAATTCAAAGGATAATGAGAATGTATAGTGTAGAACTGAGCAGAGATGAAATCATCAGCGAAAATGTGGGACTTGTACATGCCTGTGCTCATAAATTCACAGGAAAAGGTATTGAATATGACGATCTTTTTCAGGCGGGCTGTATTGGGCTTATCAAAGCCACCGATGCTTTTGACAGTGAAAGAGGTGTACAGTTTTCCACATATGCCGTTCCTGTAATACTAGGTGAAATACGAAGGCTTTTTCGCGACGGAGGCAGTATAAAAGTAAGCCGCAGTTTAAAGGAGCTTTCCATGAAAGTTACCAGACAGCGAGAATACTTAGAAAAAAAGCTAAACCGTGAGCCTTCTATAGAAGAACTGGCAAAAATTATGGAAATTCCCGCCGAAAACATAGTGGAAGCTTTAAATGTATCCATACCGCCTGTTTCCCTAACGGAAAATGATGATGATGGCGGCGGACAAATCGACATTCCTGTAGACTCTCCTGAAGAGGAAATTTCAGGAAAGCTTTCCCTGCTGCAAGTCATGGAAACTTTGGACGAAAAGGACCGAAAACTTATTTCACTGCGTTATTATCAAAGATTAACTCAAACCAAAACCGCAGAAATTTTAGGAATGACACAGGTGCAGGTTTCCCGCCGTGAGAAAAAGATTTTGCTTAATTTGAGAAAAGAATTGCTGAAATAATTTTATACCTGTATAAAAATTATAAAGGCTGTCTACCATAATTGATAAACAGCCTTTATAAAGATATTGATTAAAAAGAAAGGATGGCAAATAAAAAATGCTGTGCACTCATACAAACGCACAGCAAATAAGACATAATTATATAATTACGCTGCTCTTGAGTCCGAAGAGTGATTATTCAAATAACAAGCAAATGTATTCTGACTTAAATCTTTAACATATCTTGAGCCTTCCCAAAGTTTATACTTCAGTGACTGTGAATTTAATCACATCAAAATACAACGATTAATACAGCAGCGGTCCTGTGCGGGATTTTCACCCGACTTCCTGC
Organism: Oscillospiraceae bacterium; assembly: GCA_020024175.1. Lineage (GTDB taxonomy): Bacteria > Bacillota > Clostridia > Oscillospirales > Ruminococcaceae > JAHHUA01. The sequence continues at coordinate 2,500 of JAHHUB010000077.1, forward strand.
AACTTATGGTTGCAATATTTACTTGTTGTTATGAGTATAATACTAATTTTTAATAAAGTCAAGGTTTTTTTACAAATAAAACAATTAATTTAAAATATTGGAGGTATATTATGGAATTATTAAAATTATCTGGAATTGCCCTTGTGGTTTTAGGTTTTATCCTTAAATGGGATACCATAGGCACTGTGGTGGCAGCAGGGCTTTTGACAGGATTTATCACCACTTTCAGCAGTGATTTAACCTTTGTGTCAATACTGGAAATACTGGGAAAATCCTTTGTAAATCAGCGAACTTCCACTCTTTTTGCCATTTCGGTGGGAGTAATAGGCATAAGCGAACGCTATGGACTGAAAGACAAAGCCAGAGACCTTATTATGAAACTTAAAAATATTACTGTGGGAAAATTTATATCTTTGTGGCTTGCCATAAGAACATTTTCGGCAGCTTTTTCTCTTCGTTTGGGCGGTCATGTGCAGTTTATAAGACCACTTATTTTACCTATGGCAGAGGGTGCGGTTTTTGCCAAATACGGTCATGTAGACGAAAAAACTACTGATAAGGTAAAGGGACTTGCCGCTGCCAGTGAAAACTACGGCAACTTTTTCGGACAAAACTGTTTTATGGGCGGTTCAGGAACTTTGCTTATAGCTTCCACAATGGTGGAACAGGGATTTAACATCACTGCTCTGGAAATTTCAGCCGCCTCATGGCCTGTGCTTTTTGCCGCAATTATTTTAGGTACAGTTACATTTTTGCTTTTTGATTTGAAACTGAAATCAAAATACGGAATTTCAAACAAAGGAGAATAAAATTTATGGATCCTAAAGTATATAACCCTATTTTATCCGAAATATTTTTTATAATAATCGGACTGGTTTTCGCCTCTACCGCTGCCCGTGTTTTAAAGGATAAAAACTGCAAAAAGCGTTATACAAGCGGAGCATTTTGGCTTATTATATCGGTTTTGTTTATCTTTGGCCCATATATTCCAAATGTCTTATCAGGAATTTTAATCATAGCCTGTGCTGTTATAACATCATTTAACGGTTTGGAAAAATCAAAAGATACTCCCATCTCCGCCGAAGAAACCCGTGCCAACGCTGACAAAATCGGAAATTTAATCTTTATTCCATCTGTAACATTGGCATTAACGGCGGTTTTGGCAGCAGCAACTAAAATTGTTTCTTCAAATAACGCTATCGGTGTTTCTGCAATTTTTGGATTTATCGCTGTATTCCTCATCACAAAGGCACCTTTAAAATATGCTGTAACCGAATCTGCCCGAATGATTGACACTATGGGTCCCACCTGCCTTCTGCCACAAACTTTGGGAGCTTTGGGAGCTCTTTTTACAGCCTGTGGTGTAGGAGAAGTGGTAGCAGGCTTGGTAAGCGGAATAATACCGGATGGAAACCGATTTATAGCTGTGGCTGTTTATTGCATAGGTATGGCACTTTTTACCGCAATAATGGGAAATGCCTTTGCTGCTTTCTCAGTTATGACTGTGGGTATCGGCATACCTTTTCTTATAAATAATGGAGCAAATCCGGTTATAGTTGGTGCTTTGGGCATGACAGCAGGATTTTGCGGAACTTTGGTAACACCTATGGCAGCAAATTTCAACATTATGCCAGCAGCTCTTTTGGAAACTCATGATAAATATTCAATTATAAAAACTCAAGCTCCTTTTGCTCTTATAATGCTTATTTTCCATATTATTTTAATGTATTTCTGGGCATTTTAATAACAATGCAAGTTACAAGTTTTTAAATTCAGACTAAATTATATATCCATAATTAAATTTTATATAAATTGAAACCACGGTTAATCCGTGGTTTTTTAATATTTAAAAAAACGGATGAAATTTTTCTTTTATTTTGATATAATAATACATAATGATAAATTTATATTGAGATTGGACTGATTAAATGAAAATTTTAGCAATAGATGGAAACAGTATTATGAACAGAGCTTTTTATGGTATAAAACTGCTTTCCACTAAAAACGGAGAATATACCAATGCTATTTTCGGTTATATGAATATACTGCTCAGTTTGTTGGAGGAAACCAAACCTGACAGTGTAATCTGTGCTTTTGATTTAAAATCACCTACATTTCGCCATAAAATGTATGAAGACTATAAAGCGGGCAGAAAAGGTATGCCTGATGAACTGGCTCTGCAAATGCCTGTTATGAAAGAAATCCTAACCTGTATGGGATATAAAATTGTGGAAGTAGAAGGTTATGAAGCTGATGATATACTGGGAACAGTGGCAAAAATCTCCTCTGAAAACGGAAATTCCTGTGTAATAGCCACAGGGGACCGGGACAGTTTGCAGCTTATAGATAAAAATGTCAATGTTCGTCTTGCCACAACTAAAATGGGGAAAAGCGAACATCAAATTTATGATGATGAAGCGGTTTTTGAAAAATATGGTGTTTACCCCAAAGATTTAATAACTGTAAAAGCTCTTATGGGGGACAGTTCCGACAATATCCCGGGAGTAAAAGGAATCGGCGAAAAAACTGCTGTAGCTTTAGTAGCAAAGTTTAAAACACTTGATAATCTCTATGCAAATATTGATGATAAAGATATTAAAAAAGGGGTTCGTGAAAAACTTTTAGCAGATAAAGACAATGCTTATTTGAGTGAAAAGTTAGGCACAATTTTTTGTGATGTACCTATGGACAAGGATTTATCTCACTATACACCCGAAAATCAGGATTACAAAAGGCTTTATGAAATTTTATCAAGACTTGAAATGCACAGTCTGATAAAACGCCTTAATTTAAAGGAAAACATTGCTGAAAACAATCTTTCCCAAGCTGTCAATGAACAGGAAAATTTTGATATTTCTCTAACTGAACTTGACACTGTAAACAAATTAAATCTTAAAAATAATAAAGAAATATTTCTTCATCTTATTTGGGACAAAAATATTCTTAAATATGCCGATATTATGCAAGAAAATAAAATTTATTCCCTTTCTGTGGCAAATGAAAAAGATTTCTTTGAATATATTTCTCCCTATAATGAAAAAATAATAGTTCACGGTGCAAAACCACTGTACAAAAAATACTTTGAATACAATATAGATTTTAAAATCTGTTTATTTGATACAGAAATTGCTGCATATATTTTAAACTCATCTTCTTCTGATTACCCTGAAGAAAATGTTTTCTCAGAATATGGTTGTTCTGCTGTATTGGATAATCCTGTAAAATCATATGCAGCAAATTTACAAAAACTAAAAAATATATTAAATATAAAGTTGGAAAACGAAAATTCACTGCCCCTGATGTATGACATTGAAATGCCTTTGACAAAAGTTTTAGCTTCTATGGAATATATCGGAGTTAAAATTGACAAAAAAGGACTTTTGGATTACGGTGAAGAATTAAAGCTTAAAATTACCTCTTTGGAAAGTGAAATTTACGATTTGGCAGGAGAAGAATTTAACATAAACTCACCTAAACAATTAGGTGTTATTCTCTTTGAAAAATTGGATTTACCCCACAAAAAGAAAACTAAAACAGGTTATTCCACCGGTGCCGAAATCTTGGAGGAATTAGTGGACAAACACCCCATCATCGTCAAAGTTTTGGAATACCGTAAACTGGCAAAGTTAAATTCAACCTATGTGGACAGCTTTTTAAAATTGGCTGATAAAAATGATAGAATTCACTCTAATTTTAAGCAAACCGAAACAAAAACAGGAAGAATCAGCTCCACCGAACCCAATATGCAGAACATTCCTGTCAGAACAGAAGAAGGTGCAGTTCTCCGAAAATTTTTTATTTCCGAAGATAAAACAACTTTAGTTGATGCAGACTATTCACAGATTGAACTTAGAGTTTTGGCACATATGGCTAATGACAAAAATATGATGAAATCATTTATAAATGGTGATGATATTCACCTTAATACTGCTGCTCAGGTATTTGATATGCCTCCTATTTTTGTAACCCCTCTTATGAGAACCAGGGCTAAGGCTGTAAACTTTGGTATTATTTACGGTATGGGGGCTTTTTCCCTTTCTAAAGATATTGATGTTTCTGTGGCAGAAGCTGACAAATACATTAAAAACTATCTTGCCACATACAGCGGTGTAAAAGATTTTATGGATAAACAAAAATCCTTTGCCTCTGAAAAAGGATATGTTTCCACCGTTTACGGCAGACGCAGATACATTCCCGAACTTAAATCTTCAAACCGCAACATCAAAAACTTTGGCGAGCGTGCTGCCATGAATATGCCCATACAGGGTACAGCGGCTGATATTATAAAAATTGCAATGGTAAAAGTTTATGATGCTTTGGAAAAATCAAATTTAGGTGCAAAACTTATTTTGCAAATTCACGATGAACTTATTGTTGAATGTCCCGAAGAAAATGCCCGTGCTGTAAAAGAACTTCTCAAAACTGAAATGGAAAATGCTGTAAAACTCAATGTACCCCTTATTGCAGATGCAAATATCGGTAAAACATGGTTTGATGCCAAGTAACTGAAAAAAGACAGGTTTAAACCTGTCTTTTTTCTATGTTTCATTATATTTTATCCCCTGATAAGAATTTCTTCTCGCCATTTCCTTGTCAATTTCATTTATAACCACAAGTTTTTTAAGACTCCACATAGGACCTATAAGTGTTTCCTTTGCCCCGTCCCCTGTAACTCTTTCTATAACAAGTTCAGGCGGAAAATATTCCAGTTGGTCGCAGACTGTATTCACATAATCTTCACGGCTCATAAGCTCGAATTCTCCGTTTTTATATTGCTCTGCCATTTTTGTGCCTTCAATTACATGAAGAAGATGAATTTTTACCCCATGCAAACCCAAAGTAGCTATTTTCTTTGCAGTTTCCACCATCATTTCATGGCTTTCACCGGGTAAGCCATTTATAATGTGAGCAGATACATTTATTCCCCGTCTTTGTAGTTCTTTTACAGCATTTTCAAACTGCATATAAGTATGTCCTCGGTTAATTCTTATTCCTGTTTCATCATAAATTGTCTGAAGTCCCAATTCTACTACCAAATAAGTTTTTTGCGAAAGTTCCTCCAAATAATTAAGCACATCTTCGGAAAGTGCATCAGCTCTTGTGGCTATGGCAAGACCTACCACATTTTCCTGAGCCAATGCTTCTTCATATTTTTGTTTAAGCACTTTTACAGGTGCATAAGTATTGGTAAATGCCTGAAAATAAGCGATATATTTTCCCTGCCATTTATTTTCCATCATAAGTTTAACATCATTAAACTGTTCTGTAATTGATTTTTGCGGATTTCCCGCAAAATCTCCACTTCCATATCCTGAACAATAAGTACAGCCGCCTTTTCCCACAGTGCCGTCAATATTCGGACAGGTAAAACCTCCGTTAAGACTTATTTTAAACACCTTACAACCGAATTTCTGTTTATTATAATATGTTAGTGTGTGGTATCTTTTATTTGTGTCGGAATATTTAAATGGATTATCTGTTTTCAACACTGTTCCCCCTGTTTTTTTAAATATCTTTGCTTGTATTTTAATTTTGCAAATTTTAAAACCTTATTGTAAATAATATTATTGGAAAATCCCCCTGCTGCTCCTACAATAGGAATACCCTGTACAAATTTCTCTATAAGCATGGCATTTGCAAGAGCATTTGATGTAAGGGCTATTTCCTCTTGTAAATCATTATAATTCATTGAGTTTCAAATTTTATT
>JAHHUB010000078.1 GCA_020024175.1 Oscillospiraceae bacterium
TCATAATCAGATTCCAATATGTCTTTTTTATTATTATCTCCGTTATATCTCTTTTCAATTAATTTTTTTGTAATCTTAGGTGGCATATCCAAATAAATTATCAAATCGGGACGGGGAAGACCCATTTTATCATATTCATAATCATAAAGCCAGTCTATATAAGCTTTTCTTTCACTTTCCTCAAGTCTTACCATTTGATGAATAATGTTTGATGTAGTATATCTGTCAGCAATTATATAGTCTTTTTCTCTCACATCTTTTTCCCAGTCGGTTTTGTAACTTATATATCTGTCAGAGGCATAAAATCCCGAAGCTGCATATACATTTATTTCGGAAGATTGTCCTATTTCACCTTTTAAATACATTTTCACTAAAGCTGAAGATGGTTTATCATAATCGGGAAAAGAAATTTTTCTAACAGATTTTCCCATTTTATTCAAGTAATCAGCCAAAAGATTGGTTTGGGTTTCTTTTCCGCTGCCATCTATACCATCTATAACTATTAACTTGCTCTGCATTTTTAATTTATCCCCTTTTATAGGTTTTTATATTTTTCTCTCACTTCGTTAATTTTTCCGCAGGTCATTTTCCCCTCCGGGCAAGCATTTTTTAAACATTTTGGACCTGCATCTTTAAAAATAGGATAAGCTGCTTTTTTAACTTCCATTAGCATCATATCTGCAATTTCTCTTATTTCCCATTGAGCACGATTACAGCAGCGATGATTAAAAAAGTTAATCAAACTTCTTGCATTCATAGTAACAATCATTTTGGTACAACAGGCATTTGGCAAAACAAATCTGGCATCTTCAATACCCTTTTTCTCTGCTGCTTTTTTAGCTTCCTTTTCTTCCATTCCCATTTCAAGCATAGTATTATAATGTTTTTCTGACAGCATTTTTGACAATTCATCATAAGCGTCCTGGATTTTATCCATAGTTTCAATAAAAAGCTTTTTTGCCTTGGGCACTGCTTCTATTTCAGGTGGTACTACATATTCAAAAGAATTTTCCTTTACATATCTTTGGCTTTGTACACTGTAAGATGCTATTCTGTGCCTTGTAATTTGAGCCAGCAATGAGCGTGAAACACCTTCTATCGCAAAAGTAAACGATATATGTTCTATAGGGCTTTCGTGGCCGATTTCTCTGAGCATTTCCACAAAGTTTTCAGCTTTTTCATCTGTAAGGTTGTCCAGCAAAGTGTCAACATCAGATGAACTGTAGCAAAGTTTAGCAGCAGCAGCCACTGTTTTTACCGGGTTTGGTGTATATGAGATAAGTTTTACTTTTGGCATTTTAATTCTCCTGATATATTTTTATTTTAAAAGGGTGTCGGATGCAACACCCTTTTAAATTATGTTTTTGTTTTAATCTGTTATGTTTAATTGTTACAGTTTTCCTCCATTTTAGGCGGGAAAAACGCATCGGTTGGGAATTTAATTTTCTTAAAGAGTTCACAGGGATCATCTCCGGAAGATGCTACACTGCCTTTTTCGGGAACACAGAAATCATAAGCAGGTATCATTACCTGAACTCTTCTTTCAAGCTGTACAATAGTGAAAAGACCCAATGTAACAAAGACGTGTTTTTTTCTTTCGCAGCAACAGAATTTTCCGTTAAAACAACTGCAAATACATTCGGGAATTTCACAGCAGGGTTCACAGCACTGACATTTTTCTGCAAGTTTTACAGAAAGACAGACAGGATCTACACACTGTACCGACGCAATAGGAGCATTGCTTCCTCTGTATTTGCAGTCCATACCGTTTCTGTCGGAGCTGAAATTGGATACATTTCCGTCGCTGCCATAGAGGATAACTTTCTTTGAAAATATGGAAAGACCTCTTACTGTAACAGGCGGAACCAAAGGTGCTGTATAAACACTCAGCTTTACTTCAAAGAAAAAGGTAATATCAACACTGTAAAAGCCTTTGTTAAAAGGTATGGGTTCCACATCTAAGTACACATCTATAATTTTACAGTCTTTTATTTTTACGCTGTTGGCATTGTCGATAATCTGCTGATCACATTCGGTAAAATAAACCTCCAAATCATCAAGACAGTCCTTATCGGATGCACTGTCATAAATTCTTTTGGTATCTATGCACACAGCTTCCTTAAAGCAGTTGCTGCCTGTTGCATTTACAGGCCCTTCTTTCATTGCCATACAAAAACCTCCTGTTTATATAATGTTTTTAGAAGTTATCAATATATTGTATGACAATAAATCGTATATGTGAATGAAACTAGCTTAATTTCTTCATTTTAGCAAAATTAGCCATTATTTTTCGGGTTCCGACTTTTTCAAATTCTATTTCCAAAAGACTGTCATTTCCCATAGGCTTTGAAGATAAAATCGTGCCCATTCCGAAAACATTGTGTTCCACCATATCACCTGCATTATATTTGACAGACGGTGTTTTTTTCGCAGCAGGTGAAGAAATTCTGCCTGCTGTGCTGCCACGGTTTATTCCGGCTTTTTTTCTGGTGAAAGATTCCATTTCGGATACAGTAGCTTTTCTTATGGTTTTATCTTCATAATCGCAAAGTTCCATTGGAATTTCTTTTACAAAATCACTTATAGGATTAAAGCTAGTTTTTCCGAATACCATTCTTTGCTGTGCACAGGTGATATAAAGTTCTTTTTTTGCTCTGGTAATTCCCACATAAGCAAGTCGGCGTTCTTCCTCCATTTCAGAAGTTATTCCTCTTGACATTATTCCCGGAAATATATTATTTTCCATACCTGCTATAAACACATAGGGAAACTCCAATCCCTTGGCAGAGTGCAAAGTCATAAGCATAACCACATCACTGTCATCATGGCGGTCAAGGTCGGTGTAAAGAGTTATTTCCTCCAAAAATCCCGACAATGTGCTTTCCTCAGTTTCTGCTTCGTATTTAATCATATTTGTTTTAAGTTCTTCTACATTTTCTATACGGGTTTGCCCTTGTATACCCTCTGCCTTTAGCATTTCCAGATAACCTGTCTTTTCCAAAACCAAATCTAAAAATTCGTTTAGAGGCATACTGTCTGTCTGACACATAATTACCTTTAGCATTTCGGTAAATTCTTTCAAATCTTTTGCTTTTCTCTGCAAAGGAGCATATTCATCTGCTCTGTCCATAACTTCAAACAGAGGAAGACCTATGGTATCAGCTATTGTTTCACACATTTCCACAGTAGCTGTACCTATACCTCTTTTGGGTTCATTTATAATTCTTTTCATCCTTAGTTTATCATCGGGATTATTTATAACACTTAAATAAGCAATGACATCTTTAATTTCTTTTCTTTCATAGAATTTAAGGCCACCGAAAATTTTATAGGGTATACTCCTTTGTAAAAGTGCTCTTTCTATTGTATTTGACTGAGCGTTCATACGATACAAAATGGCATGATCGGAATAAGCAGCTCCACCTATAACATTTTTCTCAATGGTGTCTGATATAAACTGAGCTTCTGTACTCTCATTTTCAGAGCGATAAATTTTTATTTTTTCTCCCTCTCCCTGATCTGTCCAAAGGTTTTTACCCTTTCGCTCTTTGTTATTTTTTATAACATTATTTGCCGCATCCAAAATAGTCTGTGTGGAACGGTAATTTTGCTCCAATCTTATAACAACGGTATCTTTAAACTGTTTTTCAAAGTTTAATATATTTTCTATGGTAGCTCCTCTGAATTTATAAATACTCTGATCATCATCACCCACTACACACAGGTTATGATGTTTTTCTGCCAAAAGACTCACCAACATATACTGTGAGTTATTGGTGTCCTGATATTCATCCACCATAATATATCTGAATTTATTGCGGTATTTTTCCAAAATATCTTCGTTTTCCCGAAAAAGTCGCACTGTTTGAGTAATTATGTCATCAAAGTCCATGGCATTGGATTTTTCCAGTTGTTTTTGATATTCTTCATAAATTCGGGAAATTTTGCTCATTCTGAAATCTGCTGCATTTTCTTCCATTGCCTCTTTTGGGCTTATCATAAAATCTTTAAATTTTCCCATCTGTGACAAAACCATTTTCGGAGGAAATAATTTTTCCTCCATATCAAGATTTTTCATAACTTCTTTTATCACTTTAAGGGAATCATCTGTATCATATATAGTAAAATTTCTTTCATATCCTAATCTTTCACATTCCCGTCTTAAAATTCTCACACAGGCAGAATGGAATGTTGCAGCATTAATATCCTCAGCTACATCACCCAACATAAGAGAAAGTCTTTCTCTTAGTTCATTGGCAGCTTTGTTTGTAAAAGTAATGGCTAAAATGTTCCATGGATTTATCTTATAAGGGGCCATTATTTCATTTATTTTTTCATCATCACCGCCATTTAAGAAATATTCTTCCATATAAAGTATATCTTCTTCAGAAACAAAAGGCGGAACATATTCGCTTTCATAAGCATCGCCGTATTTAACCAGATTTGCGATCCTGTTTACAAGTACTGTAGTTTTTCCGCTACCTGCACCGGCTAGAATCAAAACAGGACCTTTAGCTTTTACCACAGCCTTCATCTGCATATCATTCATACGTCCGAATTTTTTCTCTATTATCTTTTTTCTAAGCTTTAGATATTTATTTTTAAGTTCCTCGCTTATCAAATTTTTTACCTCATTTCATATCCGAGATTTAAATCACATATATAATATAATAGCATGAAATTCAAATTTTTTCTACCAAAATACAAAATAATATCTCACAATAATTTATATTTTATTTTCTGTTTTTTCTATATGCCCTCAGAAAAATTCACAAAATATAAATATGGGAATATATTGAAAGTGGTTATAAAAATTAATTGTAAGGAGGAAAAATTTTGAATAATATACCACTTTCTAAAATATCAAAAGATGAGTGCGGCATTATTCGCAATATCTACTGCGATGAAACTCTCAAAACCCGTCTTTTTGACTTAGGACTAATTGAAGGGACAAAAATAAAATGTGTAAATATTGCCATGGGAAAAAGTCCTCTGGCCTTTGATATACGAGGCACCATAGTAGCTCTTAGAAAATCAGACTGTCAAAAGATTTTTGCAGAGCTTATTTAAAATAAAAAAAGGAGCTGATATTTTGACTAGCAGTGAGTCATACACCATAGGTTTAGCGGGCAATCCCAATGTGGGCAAAAGCACCGTTTTTAATGCTCTTACCGGCATGAAACAGCATACGGGAAACTGGACCGGCAAAACTGTTTCCACCGCTTTTGGCAAATATGCTTTTAATGGAAATATGTACACTTTAGTGGATTTACCGGGGATTTATTCCCTTGATGCTGACTCTCCCGAAGAAGAAATAGCGGGGGATTATCTCCTTACAGGAGGTGCTGATGCTGTCATAGTGGTTTGTGATGCCACCTGTTTGGAACGAAACTTAAATCTCCTGTTTCAGATTATGGAGATAACACCAAATACAGTGCTTTGCTTAAATCTTATAGATGAAGCCAAAAAGAAAAACATAAAAATTGATATTAATAAACTGGAGGAAATTCTTCATATACCTGTGGTGCCATGTTGTGCCCGAAATAAAAAAGGACTTCACAACCTTGCTAAAGCCACCGAAAAAATTTGCAAAGAAAAAAACACCACAAAATTTAAAATACAATTTCCGGACTGTATTGAGAAAATCATAAATAAAATTATTTCATCTTTTCCGAAAACGGATTATTTATCCCGCTATGACGCTTTGGAAATAATTAAAAAATCCACTCCAGAAAATTTAGAAAACTATTCTCCCAAAGTAAAAGCTGCACTTAAAGAGCTTTATGCGGAAATTGATACTTCCCCTCTTGAATTAATTAAATCTTCATATATACTTACTGCGGAAAAAATAGCCGAAAAAATACTTACTCTGGAGGAAAACTACAATAAATCCGACAGAATACTTGATAAATACCTAACCGGAAAATATACATCTCTTCCTATTATGCTGGCTCTTTTATTTCTGGTACTGTGGATTACAGTCAGTGGTGCCAATTACCCTTCTCAGCTTATTTACAACGGTCTTTTCAAAATCGAGGATTACTTAACGGAATTTTTTATATTCAATAACCTTCCTTCATGGCTTCATGGGGTGCTTGTTCTGGGAGTTTATCGGGTTTTGGCATGGGTTGTTTCTGTAATGCTTCCACCTATGGCTATTTTTTTCCCGCTGTTTACTTTGTTGGAGGATTTTGGATATTTGCCCCGTGTAGCTTTTAACCTGGATAACAATTTTGAAAAATCAGGTTCCTCAGGCAAACAGGCACTCACAATGTGTATGGGGCTTGGCTGTAACGCAGTAGGTGTTACGGAATGTCGAATAATAAACTCACCACGAGAACGGATAATAGCTATTCTCACAAATAATTTTATGCCATGTAACGGAAGATTTCCCACTCTCATTGCCATAACTGCTATGTTTTTTGGTGGTATGGCATTAACTGCCCCATGGGATGGACTTTTTTCTGCAGTTGTTTTAAGCATAGTCATCGTTTCAGGAGTAATTATAACTTTTATCATGTCTAAAATTCTTTCCAAAACCATGCTCAAAGGCATACCATCATCTTTTGCTTTGGAAATGCCTCCTTACCGTCCTCCACAAATTGGCAGAGTTATAGTACGCTCTATTTTTGACAGAACTTTATTTGTTTTGGGCAGAGCTGTTGTAGTGGCAGCCCCTGCAGGACTTATTATCTGGATTATGGCGAATGTCCATGTAGGTGAAAACACCATTTTAGCCATATGTGCCGATTTTCTGAATCCATTTGCTTCTCTTTTTGGTATGGATGGTATAATTCTTTTGGCATTTATTTTAGGATTTCCTGCCAATGAAATAGTGGTTCCCATAATGATTATGGCATACACTGGATGTGGTGCTTTAATTGATTATGAAAGTTTGGAAAGCCTTAAAACTCTTTTTGTGAATTGTGGCTGGACAATTCAAACTGCTGTTTCCGTTTTGATTTTCACTCTCTGTCACTGGCCCTGTTCTACCACCTGTTTAACTGTAAAAAAGGAAACAGGCAGCTTTAAATGGACATTACTCAGTTTCCTACTGCCCACTGTTTCAGGATTTATTCTTTGTTTTATAGTAAATATTATTTTTAAATTGGCAGCACTTATATAAGAAAAACCGATGCGCAGTTTTTACGCATCGGTTTTTTTATTTATTTTAAGTTTTTCTCACCACGGGCATAAATATCATAATCACCATTTACGGAGTAAACTGAAAAATAAGCTTTTTTATCATCAAAATAAACAGAAACTTTTGCCAAAGATACTTCTCCTGTTTCATTGTCGGTTATTTCAAGAGGCTTCCAGCCCATAAACACATCTTCCAAATCAAAATTCATGGTATATCTTCCGTCAATATCCAAACTGTTTTTATAAACTATTATTTTTTCAGATGTGGAATGTTCATCATCTTTATAATATTCTCCGCAGTAATCATATTCCCAAGCGGATTCATCAAGTAAACTGTAAAGAAAAAATATCTCAGGTTCTTCCTGACGGCTGTCTTTATAAAATTTTATTTCAATGGTATTGTATAGATTCAGTGGATTTGATAAAAACATATCCATAGAGGCATTTTCAAATTCTTCCTCTTCATCTTTCAGTTTAATATTTTCATATAAAACCCCATTTTGTACAGGTATAGCTTTGTCTAAATTGAAATTTTCTGCAAAATCATCAGCTTTATATCTGTTCATAAAATTTATGTTGTATTTATGTCCGTCCTGATTTATAAATAAAGGATATTCTTCTTTTTGTGTTTCTGTATTAAAATATTTATAACTGCCACTTCTGATTATGGCTTTTGTAAATTCATAGCTTATAATCAAATTGTTTTCTTTATCTGTAACAGTATAATACACCATATTTCCATTTAAAATTGTTATTTTTAAATTATACTCATTTCTGCTTGAATTATCTTTAAAATGAGTTTTAAACTCAACATAAATTTCTTTTTCATCTTCGGAATTAGATGCTTTTATAATAGGTTCCAACTGTTCTGTTTGATAATTTTCAAATCCCAAAACATAACACTCCAGTTTACCCGCTTCAGTTTCCTTATCCTTACTGTCTATATAAAGCATTTTGGGAGCATTGGTTTTGTCAAATTTTTCTTCTTCATTTTTTCCCATGGCATTATTTACATA
>JAHHUB010000079.1 GCA_020024175.1 Oscillospiraceae bacterium
TTTTGCTTTTCAGCAATTTTTATTGTTATACAATCATTACAAAAAAAAATCATATTACTTCACAATTATATTTATCTTTACATATAAATCTAATTAAATTATTTTTTGTGAAAAAACATCTTTTAAAAAAATATCTGCTGTGATATAATTGTGGCCGATGAAGAATTTCTTCAAAATAATCTGAAAACTGTTGAAAAAAATTTTTGTTAGGAGAATATTAAAATGGACATTTCAGGACAAAGAGAATTTGATTTATTAAACAAAATTGGTTTTGTACGTTATGGTGGCTCAAATGAAGAATTAAAAGCTGCCAACCTTATTATTGACGAACTTAAAACTATGGGAATAAAAGGCGAACTGGAGCCTTTTAAAGTAACCTGCTATGATGTCAAGGAAGTAAAATTTGAAATTTTAGAACCATTTTACCGTGAATACACTGTAAGAGGCTATGGGCTGTCTGGAAGCACTTCGGCAGAAGGTCTTACTGCCGACTTTGCATATGTGGAGCAAGCCGAAAAAATAGACCTTATGGACGCAAAAGGCAAAATTGTTATGGTAAACGGAAATATAACACCCGCTATGTATGAAAACATCATCAAAGCAGGAGCTGTTGGATTTATCACACTCAGCGGAACTGCCATTGACAAAGAAGATGAAACCGATATTGAAATGAGGACTTTGAAAGAAACCTTCCTTAAATTTGGGAAAATTCCCGGAATTACCATGCGTGTAAAAGATGCTATGGAAATGGTAAAAGATAAAGCCTCCAAGGTCAGAATTACTTTAAAACAAGATGAAGGTGAATGTGATTCCCACAATGTAATCGCTGACATAAAAGGAACAGATTCTTCTGACGAAACTGTAATATTTATTGCTCATTATGATTCCACACCATTTTCTAATGGTGTATATGACAATGGCGGCGGTACAGTTATTATTATGGAAATGCTGCGTCATTATATGGCAAATCCTCCAAAACGTAATCTGCGCTTTATTTGGGCAGGTTCTGAGGAAAGAGGACTTTTGGGTAGCAAATATTATGTAGAAGCCCACGAAAAAGAACTGGAAAAAGCCGTTTTACTTATAAATGTAGATATGGCAGGACCTATTATCGGATCTGACAGAGCTTATATAACTGCTGACATGAGCCTTATGCATATGATACAATACCTTTCCAAAGAAGTAGGACACCCTATTACCTGTGTTCAGGATGTATATTCCAGTGATTCCACACCTTTTGCAGATAAAGGTGTTCCTGCTGTAAGTTTTGCTCGCTTTGGAGCTGCTGGCAGTGCCCCCGGCCATAACCGTTATGATTTAATTGAACATCTATCTTCTGAAAGCCTTCAAAAGACTTCTGATTTTATTTGTCTTTTCTGTGACCGCATAATAAATTCAAAATTATTCCCTGTACCACGCGAAATTCCCCAAAATATGATTGACGCAGTAAACAAATACCTGCAAAAGAAACCTCAATCAGCTAAATAGTAAAAACAAACAACATATAAAAATCCCCTGATACAGATAATAAAAATTCTGTATCAGGGGGTATTTTTATCTGAAAAATAAATATCCTGCAAATATAAATTCAATAAAACCGCATAGTGCAGACAGCATTATAACAGATTATTGAATTTTATTTTCTTCTGTGTCTGTTTCTGGAGCTTTTTTCTTTATTAGAAGTAAATAGTTTAAATTTTAATGCAAAATAAGCTCCTGCAAAAGAAACTATTAATCCTTCAAACAATATGATAGCTGCTTTCCCATTGTTATGCTTATTTTTAGGTGCAGAAGCAGGAGAAGTATCCTGCTTAGTTTGAGCAATCAGTTTCAGTTTACTTTCAGTAGGTTGTTCCGGTTTTGTTTCCAGCGACTGCTCTGACTGATATTCAGATGTGTCATCAAAATCGTAGTCTGAATCAGATTTATCGTTGAACAGGGAGGACTGTCAACAGTGAGTGAAGCTCATCTATTATTTGCTGTTGACTGGCTTGGCTGACTTTGTGCCCAAAATAAATGGTAGTTTTTATGTATAAGCGTGTTTTACATGGATTGTGTTCACCAAGGAAAAATTTTCAATTTCCATAAAATTATTTTTTAGACTTTCTTTTATGTACCTTGGCAGTTGCTCATATTTTAATGGTTTTTTAGGATATGCGTGCTTTGTGTAGAATTCATGAAAATTGCAATTTTCTGGCTTTGTATCATCATCTGCATCAAAATAGTACAATCCTTTCTCGGAAAAGTCCATTGCTGCTTGTTCAACACATTTTGTTTGTGAAAAAATCAGTATGCTACTTGTATTTTTTCCCATTTCCGCAAAATAATCTATCAATGCATCTGCTCGCTCTATATTTTCACAAACGAACTTTGGCAGATTCCCTTTTCCTCCACTACAGAACACAGCAATATTACCTTGCCTGTCAACACCATACCATTCCATATCTATATATTCACATTCATCAGCACTTATTGTTGACATAAATTATTTTCTCACTCCTCCAAATCTTAATTATGGGATGAGCATTTTTGTGAATTAATGAAAAAATATAGATTTTCTTCTATTCTTCATTCCATTCTTCATCAATCTTGGCATCAATGTCTGTTAGGGCTTCTGATGAAACAAACCCCTCTGTCTCCCGTTCAATATCTATCAGTATTTCAAGGTGAATTTCTTTTAAATGTTTAATAGAATTATATAGTAATTCTCGACTTATAGGGTTTTCATGCCAAGATCTGGGAGTTTCACATCCTTCTTCAAATAATTCTGTTTCAATGCCGCATTTATCAAACTCCTGCAGCAATTTTGCCATTTTTCGTTTGCCATCAGACATATATCTTTCCATATCCGTTTGATAAATATAGGAATGAGTTTGAATTTTATTTTTTAATTCTGAAAAAGACATATTGGGAAAATGCTTCCGAAGAAGTTTTTATGCTGCTGTATCTATTGTGGTATTTTTTAACTTTATTCCCCATCTGTATTCATACATACTCATACTCTCCAAATCAATATCATTTATCTGATCTTTTTCCTGTGCATACAGACAAGCTTGCTGAAACTAAAATTCCAAGCTGTCAAAATCAGGAAAAATATTTTCTGCTTCTATACGATTAATAGCAGAAAGGGTAATTTCTCCATTTTGTATATCTCCCACAAAAAAGGCATTTTTCTCATCATCATAGCAGCAGAACACCTTTCCACTGTTTGCATTCAATTTTTTAAGTTGGGAAAAATTAATTCCATATTTTTTCAAAACCGACTTTGTGGCAACCCAATCATCCTTTTCAATGTCAAAATATTCCTCATATATCCATCCCTTTTGTTCGAGGGCATCTTCTGCACTTTGATAATCCACACAAGCTAAAGCCTCAGCCAAAACATTGAGCAGAAAATCTGATAATTTTTCATACTCCAACTTCCATTCAGAAATTGTGATACAATCCGAATATTTATGCCAATAAACCGGAGGATCTTCTTCTTTAAGATCCTGTTTTTTGATTCCGAAAATCCCCACACCGCCTCCGTAATCACTGCCGATTACAAGGTAATCCTCTGCCTGCTCTCCCCAGTCCGATATGGGAATTTGTGAAAGATTAAAAAGTGATTGTTCCCACTTTGTAGGGTACTTTGACCATCGGTTAGTTCGGTCCTGGATTTCCTCATTCAAATAATCATAATACATATGTGGTATATCTGTACCATGAGCCATTTTTCCCACCCAAAGATTTGATGTACCTAAAAGATGAGAATCCACCATAAGCTCCATAAAATCCCTGTATGTTTGTGGCAGTTCAATATGGTTTTTCTGTTTCAGGTTTTTTAGCCATTGTGTTTCTGAAGACTGATTGTAACCCAACGTTTTTATAATTTGAATTGCAGATAAATTATATACCATTGCCATACACTTTTCCCTCCTGTAAAACAATAATTTTTATATTTTTTCTTTTTGGAAATTATAGCATATTACACTAATTATTAAGCTTTTTAATCAAATATTTATGTCAATTTGTCAACTATGCTTATTTCCGGCATATCTTTAATCTCTGTAAAATTACTGCTTTCTGTCATGGAAACTTTGCGATATGCTGCTGTAGCTTTCGCTTTTCTTACCTTTTCTACAGTTTCCGGATCCGGTTTAGTATCTGTTTTTATAAATTCTTCGGGAAGTTTGATTTCCTTATCAGTTTCAGATGTGTTATTATCAATTTCTTCTTTTTCTTCCATGTTGTTTTCATCTTTTTCGTTTACAACAGGTGTACGGTCTTCTGCTTCCTGTTTTTCAGTTTCATTAAGTTCTGCATCTGTAGGCAGTTTGCCATATTTACCACTGACAATATAAGTTTTTATAGATTCTTCAACTGCCATTGTCTTGCCGTTTTCTTCAATACATATCTCTAATTTTTTGCTTTCAGGAATATTTGGGTTATTCTCCACTGCTTTAATTCTGCTTATAGACATATTGGCATATTGCATACGCAGACGCTGCACATCTTCTTTTGTGCGGCATTTTTTTAAATCACGTTCAAAATTTTTCTTTTCAATTTCATTTTTTTCAGCTTTTTCCAAAGATGCAGGGTCATGCTCTTCCAAGTATTTTTTTTCTTCAACTGTTAATGTTTTGCCTGCTTTAATTTTACTTTGTATATTGCCCAAAGTATTGTCATTTTTTTCAGGAATAGCTGAAATACCCAATTCCTGTGCCTTCTTTTTATCGGATTCCTTAGTTCTCATCCATCTTGGAGTAGATTTATCCATACCTTTTTCGTCTTTTTCTCGCTGATGCCACTGGGTTTTCAGTTTCATTGTTTTAAGGTAATTCCCTACAGAATTCATTATAATAGCCATATGTTCACTCCTTTTTTCTAACAAAATACTGTCATTTAATTAATATATCGACACATTTTATTAAAAATTAATTTTAAATAAAGATTTATTTGATTTTATAAAATATTTGATTTATAATTAGATTGATTAGTATAAGGAGTGATTTTTACGGATAAACAAAACACAATTACAGCTGAAGACATTAAAAGAGTAAAAAAATTAGGATGTTTAAAAGACAAACGCTATGATGATGTTTTTAATGTCAGAGTTATTACGAAAAACGGAAAAATTTCCACTAAGGCAAATCGTATTATAAATGAAGCTGCTGAAAAATTCGGCAGTGGTGAAATTACCATGACAACACGTCTGACCATGGAAATTCAGGGTGTTCATTATGATGATATAGACTCCTTATTGGCATTTTTAAACGAAAATGGATTGGAAACAGGAGGTACAGGTACTCTTGTTCGTCCTGTGGTTTCATGCAAAGGTACCACCTGTCAATATGGATTAATTGACACCTATGCCCTTAGCGAAAAAATCCATGAACGCTTTTATAAAGGTTATCATAATGTAACTTTGCCCCACAAATTTAAAATTGCAGTGGGAGGATGTCCCAACAACTGTGTAAAACCTGATCTAAATGATATTGGTATAGTGGGACAAAGAAAAATTATATATGATTTAGAAAAATGCCGTGGCTGTAAAGTTTGCCAAGTGGAGAAAATATGCCCTGTTCATGCGGCTAAAATTGAAAACAATATTCTTGAAATTGAGGAAAACACCTGCAACCGCTGTGGAAGATGTTTAAAAAAATGTCCTTTTGGTGTAACAACTGAATATATTGATGGATATAAAATCTATATAGGCGGCAGATGGGGTAAAAAAACTGCTTTAGGTATACCTCTTAATAAATTCTTTACTGATGATACTGAAATTATGGATACCATAGAAAGAGCAATTCTCCTGTTTAAAGATGAAGGAAATAAGGGAGAGCGTTTTTCCGATACTATTTCCCGTTTAGGATTTAATTATATTGAAAATAAGCTGATAAACGGCTAATGTTATCATAATTTTCAAAAATTATATAAGTAAAGCTTTTACAGACCTTATAATACAATTATATAAAAATAAGATTTTCTGTGTTTTTTGGGCAGTTTAAAACTTACTATATAATTAAAGATTAAAAACTAAATTAACTCTGCATATTTTTTTAATATGCAGAGTTTTTTAATTATAAAATAATAAAACCACAGCTAGTGAATATTTAGCTGTGGTTTTATTTTGATTATTTATTAGTTTCCAAATTGAAGCACATCACCATCAGCATTTTTAAACTGGAGATTATAAAGCTTTTCATATTCTCCACCCTTTGCCAAAAGTTCTTTATGGGTGCCTTCTTCCATAATTTTTCCACCGGAAATTACTATTATTCTGTCAGCATTTTTAACAGTGGAAAGTCTATGAGCTACTACCAAAGTAGTTCTACCCTTACAAAGTTCATCAAGCTGATTTTGAATGGAAATTTCAGTGATATTATCAAGTGCACTGGTAGCCTCATCCAAAATAAGAATTGAAGGGTTTTTAAGAAATACTCTGGCTATGGAAAGACGTTGTTTTTGACCACCGGAAAGTTTAACTCCTCTTTCACCGATTTGAGTATCATATCCATCTTCCAAAGACATAACATAATTATGTATATCAGCAGCTTTTGCTGCGGCAATCATTTCTTCTTCAGTGGCATCCAATCTGCCATATAAAATATTTTCTCTAAT
This sequence comes from Oscillospiraceae bacterium, assembly GCA_020024175.1. Lineage (GTDB taxonomy): Bacteria > Bacillota > Clostridia > Oscillospirales > Ruminococcaceae > JAHHUA01. Next base: position 6,604 of record JAHHUB010000079.1, read on the forward strand.
AGTTCCACCAAACAAATAAACATCCTGTTGTACAATACCAATATTTTTTCGCAAAGAACCATAAGTAATATCAGAAATATTATTGCCATCAATAGTTATTTTACCATCAGAAACATTATAAAATTTAGGAATCAGATGACAAATTGTAGTTTTACCTCCACCACTGGGTCCAACTAAAGCCACTTTTTGACCTGCTTTAATATTAAAACTAATATTGTTTAAAACTGCACTTTTTGTTGCATATTCAAATGATACATTTTCAAAAGAAATATCACCTTTAACATTTTTAATATCTTTAGCGTTAGGAGCATTTGTTTCGGGAATTTCATCCATAACTTCCAAAAATCTTCTAAATCCTGTAACACCATCTTGGAATTGTTCCATAAACTGAATTAATTTACTGACTGGAGCTATAAATAAATTTACAGATATAATAAATGTGGAATAATCACCAAAATTTATTTTTCCATAATAAAGAAATAAGCCTCCTGCCACCAAAATAATAATATTAAAGCAATCAATTATAAATGAAGTAGATGAAAAAAATTCACCCATAGCTTTATATGCCATTTTACGAGCTTTTACAAACATCATATTGCCTTGTTCAAATTTTTCTTCTTCTTTAGCTGAATTGGTAAAAGCTTTTGTTACTCTGATACCTGAAATACTGCTTTCTAAAGATGAATTTACAACTGCAATACTTTTTCTGCTTTCAGTAAATGCTTCATTCATTTTCTTTCTAAGAAAAATTGAAACAATTATCAAAATAGGCACACAGGCAAAAATTATAAGAGTTAAAATAGGTTCAATAGTCAAAAGATAAATAAATGAACCTACAATCATTATCCCTGAAATAAGGAAATTTTCCGGACCATGGTGAGCAAGTTCCGTCATATCCATAAGGTCATTGGTTAATCTAGACATAATTTTTCCGGTTTCATGCTCATCATAATATGAATAAGGTAATTGCTGAAGTTTACTGAACATATCCCGACGCATTTCAGACTGCATTTTTACTCCTATAACATGTCCGTAAAACTGTACAAAATAATTGAAAAACATTCTCAGCAAATAAATAAACAGCATTGTTATACCAAGATATACAATCATATTTATCTTTTTATTTGGAATATAATCATTGAGCATTACTCTGGTTAAAATAGGATAAGTCATTCCTAAAAGCGAGAGCATTAACGATGCAAGCATATCAAGTACAAGCATTTTCTTATGTGGTTTGTAATAGTGAATAAAACGTTTAAACATAGCAATCTCCTCTTTCCTTAATATAATATATAAAAAAACCTCTGAATGCTATTGCATAAAGAGGTTTAGTGGCTCCCCCTGTTGGGCTTGAACCAACGACATCGTGATTAACAGTCACGCGCT
>JAHHUB010000008.1 GCA_020024175.1 Oscillospiraceae bacterium
AAGAGTAGTTGACCGTCCTATCAGACCTTTGTTCCCAAAGGATATGAGAAACGACTGCTCTGTAGTAATGACAGTTCTTTCTGTTGATCCTGATTTCTCCCCTGAAATTGCAGGAATGCTGGGTACATCTTTTGCTTTGTCCATTTCCGATATTCCATGGAATGGCCCTATTGCAGGTGTAAGTGTAGGTCTTATTGACAATAAAGTTGTAATAAACCCCAACGCAGAGGAAAGAGAAAAATCAGCTATGTCCCTGACTGTTGCAGGTACTGCTCAAAAAGTCTGCATGATTGAATGTGGAGCTGACCAAGTACCTGAAGATGTTATGTTAAACGCAATTATTGAAGGACACAAGGAAATTCAAAAAATGGTAGCTTTTATTGCTGATGTTCAAAAACAAATCGGCAAGAAAAAGTTTGAATTTGAATCCATGAATGTACCAACCGAACTTTTTGAGGAAATTAAAGAATTTGCTATTGACAGAGTTAAGGAAGCACTGGATACAAATGATAAGAATGTAAGAGATGAAAGACTTCAACCTATTATTGAAGAAATTCATGAAAAATTTGATGAACAGGTTCCCGAACAAACCGCTGTTATTGACGAATGTATCTATCAGCTTCAGAAGTTTATCGTAAGAAGATGGCTTTTGGATGAAGGCAAGAGAGTTGACGGCAGACAAATGGATGAAATTCGTCCTCTTAATGCAGAAGTTGCCCTTATTCCCCGTGTACATGGTTCAGGTATGTTTACAAGAGGACAAACTCAGGTTCTCACAATAACCACATTGGGTGCAATAAGCGATGCTCAGATTCTTGATGGCATTGATGGCGAAGAATCCAAAAGATATATGCACCATTATAACTTCCCATCTTTCTCCGTGGGTGAAACCAAGCCTTCCAGAGGCCCGGGAAGACGCGAAATCGGTCATGGTGCTTTGGCTGAAAGAGCTTTGGAACCTGTTATTCCTTCCGTTGAAGAATTTCCATATGCATTAAGACTTGTTTCTGAAGTTTTGTCATCCAATGGTTCTACTTCACAAGGTTCTATCTGTGGTTCCACATTGGCTCTTATGGATGCAGGTGTTCCGATTAAAGCGCCTGTAGCAGGTATCTCCTGCGGACTTATTACCGAAGGAGATCGCTGGATGACTATGGTTGATATTCAGGGACTGGAAGACTTTTTCGGGGATATGGACTTTAAAGTAGGTGGTACTCACAAGGGTATTACAGCTATACAAGTTGATATTAAAAACGATGGTCTTACCTATGATATAATCAGAGAAGCTTTTGAAAAAACAAGAAAAGCAAGAATTCATATTCTCGACGATGTTATGCTGCCTGTAATCAGCGCACCTAGAGAAGAACTTTCTGAATTTGCTCCTAAGATGCTTACACTTACCATTAATCCTGAAAAGATAAGAGAAGTTATCGGTTCAGGCGGCAAGGTTATTCAAAAAATCAGTGCTGAATGTAATGTTAAGATCGATATTGAAGATGACGGAAAAGTATTTGTATCAGGTATTGACAATGAAGGTGCTAAAAGAGCAGTTCAGATTATCGAAACTATTGCAAAAGACCCTGAAGTAGGTGCTATCTACAAAGGTAAAGTAACAAGAATTATGGCATTTGGTGCATTTGTTGAAATTGCTCCCGGTAAGGAAGGTTTGGTTCATATTTCCAAACTTGACAAACAGAGAATTGCGAAAGTTGAAGATGTTGTAAATGTAGGCGACGAAATTCTTGTTATGGTAACAGAAATTGATGAACAAGGCAGAATTAATCTTTCCAGAAAAGATGCTATAGCTGCCATGGAAGCAAAACAAGGCAAATAACAACACAGGGATAAACATTTTAAGCATATTAATAATTTGGCGGAGGCAAACCGAGCGTCAGAAAAATTATACCTCCGCCCTTATTCACCTTTTGCTTAAAAAAACCCTTTTATATAAAAAATTATAATAATTGATATGGAGTGATTGTAAATTGGACAGTGGTCCGGTGATGTATGTTGTACTTATTGTACTGATTTTCTTGTCAGGATTTTTTTCCTCAAGTGAAACCGCTTACGCATCTCTTAATAAAATAAGAATTAAAAGCTATGCGGAAAACGGAAACAAAAAAGCAAAAACTGCTTTGGACATAGCAGACAGATTTGAAGAAATGATATCTGCTATTTTGATCGGAAACAATGTGGTTAATATTGCTGCTTCCTCTATAGGAACAGTTCTTGCCACTGCTATGTTGGGTGAAGCTTACGGTCCCTTGGTTTCCACAGTTGTAATGACGATTTTGGTACTTATTTTCGGAGAAGTTCTCCCTAAATGCTACGGTAAACAAAACAGTGAATTTATCGCTTTAAATGTAGGCGGTATTCTCAAATTCCTGATGAAACTGTTTTCCCCGTTAATTTTCCTCTTGGTTAAACTGCAAAACCTTGTAACAAAACTTACTTCTAAAAATAAAGGTGCATCAGAACCATCTGTAACTGAGGAAGAACTTATGTATATCATTGAAAACATTGAAGAGGAAGGCGTTATAAACGAAGATGAAAGTGAACTTGTACAGTCTGCCCTCAAATTTAATGATATAACCGTAAAAGAAGTGCTGACTCACAGAGTTGATATTGCAGCAGTTGATATTAACGATGACATTGACAACATTATTGACCTTGTAATAAAGGAACGTTTCTCCCGTATGCCGGTGTATGACAAAACTATTGACAAAATTGTTGGTATTTTGTATACCAAAGACCTTTTGGAAGAAAAAATTTTGGGTAAAGAAATTGATTTAAGAAACATGATTTCCAAACCTATTTTTGTTCACAAAACCAAAAAGATATTTGAACTTCTCAACGAATTTAAGAGTAACAAACACCATATTGCCATTGTAACCGACGATTATGGCGGCACCATGGGTATTGTTACAATGGAAGATATGTTGGAAGAACTGGTAGGCGAAATTTGGGACGAGGACGAAATTGCTGTTGATGATATTACAAAAACCACGGATAATTCCTATGTAGTAAATGGCGACACAAGTATTTCCGATTTTGTGGAAAATTTAGGCCTTAATGAGAAAGATATAGATACCGATTACGATTATGTAAGCGGATGGGTTTTGGAAATGCTGGGTCATATCCCCGAAGTTGACGAGTACTTCACTTTTAATGATTTGAAAGTTACTGTTACCGAAATGGATGACAACAGAGTTGTTAAACTCAGAATAGACAAAATCCTTGTGTAATCAGAACACATACATTTGCATTTGCGCACTTATCCTGTTAATTTTGCCTTTTTCTTAAAATTCTATTGACAAAACCGTCTATTATGTATATAATATTCTAGTAGTCTGTGTTGATAGGACTTTATAAAACTTTAAACGGATTGGTGAGATATGCTTATTAATATTAAACGTCTCTTTGATGTTGATGGAGAGGTTGTACCACTCACAGACAACCTTGACCTTTCTGATGTGGAACATTGGGGCGTCCGTCCTTTTAAATGTCCCATCGAAATTCACGGAGAAATAAGAAATACCGCAGGTGTGGTTGTTCTCACTTATGAAGCTGACTATGCCACGGATATTCCCTGTGACCGTTGTCTTGAATCGGTTCACAAAGTATATAAGACAAAATTTACTCACACTCTTGTGGACAAACTCTACAATGAAGATGACCAGGAAAATTATATCTTAGTCGAAAACGGTGAGCTTGATTTGTCTGAACTGGTAAGCTCTGATATTATTTTGGAACTTCCCGGTAAAAACCTCTGCAAAGAGGACTGTAAAGGATTATGCCCAAAATGCGGCATAAATCTGAACAAAGAAACCTGTAATTGTACAACCAAAGAAGTAGATCCACGATTGGCTCCCCTTCTGGAGTTGCTTAACTAATTAATTATTATTGTCTTTAAAGGGAGGTGCTAACCATGGGAATAGGACCAAAGAGAAAAATATCCAGAAAACGCAGAGACACAAGACGTTCCAGCGTATGGAAACTTACTGCACCTGCTTTCTGCAGATGTGACCACTGCGGTGAACTCAAACTCGCTCACAGAGTATGCCAAAACTGCGGTTATTACAAAGGCAGAGAAGTTATTAAAATGGATGCTGAATAATCCAAGAAATAATAGAGGTGGTAAAGTATCCACCTCTATTTTTTTATTTAAAAAGTGTTAGGAGGAATTTTATTGCCTGTTAAAATACTGTCAGTTGACAAAAATTCGCCTGCCCAAAAAGCCGGTATCAAAAGCGGCGATATAATTGTAAGTATAAACGGACATAAAATTCGTGATGTCCTGGATTACAGATTTTATATGACTGAAAAGAAACTGGATATTGCCCTCACCAACGGCATTTTAACCGTAAAAAAAGGTCAATATGACGATTTGGGCCTGGAATTTGAAACATATCTTATGGATAAACAACATTCATGCAGAAATAAATGTATTTTCTGCTTTGTGGATCAAATGCCAAAAGGAATGAGGGACAGCCTTTATTTTAAAGATGATGATGAAAGACTTTCATTTCTTTTCGGAAATTATATCACACTTACTAATTTGAATGATGAGGATATTCAAAGAATTATAGATATGCATATAAGTCCTGTGAATATCTCTGTTCACACCACAAACCCTGAGCTTAGAGTTAAGATGATGGCAAATCCCAAAGCTGCCACATCACTTAAATATCTTAAAACCCTTACAGATGCAGGAATTAAAGTAAACAGCCAGTTGGTACTGTGCCCAGGTATAAATGACGGTGATGAACTTAAACGCAGTTTAGAGGACTTATCTACAATGTATCCTTACCTTCAAACTATATCCTGTGTGCCTGTGGGGCTTACTGATTACAGAGATGGTCTTTATAAGTTAAAATCCTACAACAAAGAAACAGCAGGAGAAACCATAGATATAATTCATGAATTTGCAGATAAAATGGAAAAAAAATATGGTGAGCGTTTAGCCTATCCTTCTGATGAATTTTTCCTGAAAGCTGAAAGACCTCTCCCCGATTATGAATATTACGGAGAATTTAATCAACTTGAAAACGGTGTGGGACTTTTGGCAATTTTGCAAAGAGAATTTGACGATGCTATGGCTCTTAATGACCCCCATGACAAAAAGCGTTCAGTATCCATTGCTACAGGTGTAGCTGCATACCCCTTTATAAAAAAATTAGCTAAAAAAGCTATGGAAGTTTATCCTAATTTAAATGTTAAAGTTTATGAAATCATAAATAACTTTTTTGGACATAATATAACTGTAGCCGGACTTATTACCGGTACTGATTTAATTGATCAGTTAAAAGATAAAGATTTAGGTACTGAACTTATTATTCCGTCTGTAATGCTAAAATATCAGGAAAATATGTTTCTTGACAGCAAAACTTTAGAAGAAGTGGAATCTAAATTAAATATAAAAATAACTGTCATTGAGCCTGATGGTTTTGAACTTTTAGGTGCTATGACAGGTGATGAAGAACTTTTGGATTATTAGAAAGGAGGAGTTTTACAATGTCTAAACCTATTGTAGCTGTGGTTGGGCGTCCTAATGTGGGTAAATCCACACTTTTTAACAAGCTTATCGGACAAAAACTGTCCATAGTCAAAGACACTCCCGGCGTTACCAGAGACCGAATTTATGCTCCTTGTGAATGGAGAAATAAAGAGATAATGTTGATTGATACAGGTGGTATTGAACCTTATTCTGATGATATTATTCTCTCACAAATGAGAAAACAGGCTCAGATTGCCATAGACAGTGCTGATGTTATTATCTTAGTAACTGATGTAAAAAGCGGTGTTACATCCACTGACCAGGAAGTAGCTTCCATGCTGCTTAAAAGTTCTAAACCACTTGTACTCTGTGTAAACAAGTGTGATACTATTGGTGAGCCTCCCCCTGAGTTTTACGAATTTTATAATTTAGGTATTGGAGATCCAGTAGCTGTATCTTCGGTTCATGGGCATGGTACAGGTGATTTGCTTGATGCAGTTTATGACCACATTGACTTCGACAAGCAAGATGATTATGAAGAAGAATACACCAAAGTTGCTCTTATTGGCAAACCAAATGTTGGAAAATCTTCCCTTATCAACTACATTGTGGGAGAAGAACGAGTAATTGTTTCAGATATTGCAGGTACCACCAGAGATTCCACAGATACAGTTGTAGAAAATCAATGGGGTAAATATATTTTTATTGATACAGCAGGTATCAGGAAAAAATCCAAAGTTGATGAGGATATAGAAAAATACAGTGTACTTCGTTCATATATGGCAGTTGACAGAGCACAAGTGTGCATTATTATGATTGATGCCACAGAAGGCTTTACAGAACAAGACTCCAAAATTGCAGGCTATGCTCATGAACAAGGAAAAGCCTGTATCATTGCTGTTAATAAATGGGACGCTATAGAAAAAGACGGAAATACAATGAAGGAATTTGAAGAAAAACTGGCTGTTGATTTTGGATTCATGTCTTATGCACCATTTATATTTATATCCGCAAAAACCGGTCAGAGAGTTGACAAAATTTATGAAATGATTAATGCAGTAAATGCAAATAATGCTATGAGAATTACTACCGGTGTATTAAATGACATTTTAGCATATGCAACTGCCAGAGTTCAGCCGCCGTCTGACAAAGGAAAACGTTTGAAGATTTATTACATGACACAGGTAGCTACCCGTCCACCTACATTTATTTCTTTTGTAAACAGAGCTGAATTATATCATTATTCTTATCAAAGATATATCGAAAATCAAATTCGAGAAGCCTTTGGATTAAAAGGTACTCCAATCAGATTTATTACCCGTGAAAGAGATGAAAATGACACTCATCCAATCAAATAATAAATGGAATACCTGTTTTAAATTTCTTTAACTTATATTTTGTATTTTATTTAATATACCTGGCATATTAAAGTTATATTTTTTCAAATAGTATAGCTTTAATATGTTAGGTATATTTTTATAATATCCATTTATACAAAAAAGCCACTGGATAAACCAGCGGCTTTTTTAATTGTAAATAACGCTTATTTTATGAAATTAGTTTTGTTTTTCTTTTTTTACTTCTTCTAATGCTTTTACAATAGCTGTAATGGTATCATTTCTCGCCTGGAAAGGAATTTGGTCATAAGAGAGATAAATTTCTCCTGTATTAGTTGTGAAATATGAAGGTTTCACCATATTAAGTACTTTAGCCAAAGCTTGTTTGTACATAACATCATTTGTTGAAAATTCCTCATATTCTTCTTCTTTTTCTATCATTAGATCTAATTGTTCTTTAACATATTCTTCCATGAAATTTTTTACCATAATCAAAACCTACTTTCTATTATAAAAAAGCTGCTATTTGTGATGGAATTTGTGTAAGGCTGCACTGCTTTTCAACCGCACCTATGTTATTTGCCACCATTGGCATACCATAGACTATACAGCTTTCCTTATCCTGACCAATTGTATGAGCTCCTGTTTTTCTAATTTCCAAAAGTCCCTTAGCACCGTCAGCTCCCATACCTGTAAGTATAACAGCTACGGCATTTTTTCCGGCAGCTTTTGCTACAGAATCAAACAATACATCTACAGATGGACAATGTCCGCTTACTTTTTCTCCCTTAGTAAGTTTTACATAATATCCATTCATATCCTTGGCTACAGTCATTTGTTGATCTCCTCCAGGAGCAATAAGAATTTTACCTCTCATAACTCTATCTCCGTTTTGAGCTTCAACTACATTCATTTTGCAAATTTTATCTATTCTTTCAGCATACATTTTTGTAAAAACAGGAGGCATATGTTGTACAATAACAATTCCAGGTGTAGTGGAAGGCAAATCCTGAACTACACTCAAAATAGCCTCTGTACCTCCTGTAGATGCACCAATAGCAATAATTTTATCATTATTTGCTGTACTAAAATTCTTAGCCATAATAGGCTTTGCTGATACATCATGATGTGCCAAAGGCTTTTTTGGCACTTTGGCTGTAGCGGCAATTCGTATTTTTGCCACCATATCCTCGCAAAACATATCCATATCTGCCGTAGTGGAAACCTTTGGTTTTCTTACAAAATCTACAGCTCCTGTATCCAAAGCTTCAAAAATGCTGATAGGTGCTGAACTTACAACTACAACAGGCATTGGATGCTCAGGAATAAGTTTATGTAAAAATTCAATTCCGTTCATTCTGGGCATTTCAATATCAAGAGTAAGTACATCAGGATGGAGGAGTTCTATTTTCTTCATTGCATCAAAAGGATCAAAAGCTCTTCCTACCACTTCAATATGAGGGTCTTTATCCAAACCTCTTGCCAATGCCTCCCTAAAAACAACGGAGTCATCTACTATTAATACTTTTATTTTTTCTTCCATTTATATGCACCTCACAACTGGATTATTTCTGATAAATAGAAGGCCTTACATATTTCAAATTGACTTTTTCTCTGTTCACTGACTCTGCATGACCTATAATTAAATATCCACCCGGTTTAAGCAGTCTGGCAAATTTATTAACGAGTTCATCTTTTGTTTGACTGTCAAAATAAATCATAACATTTCTGCAAAAAATAATATCCAAATTTCCCTTTACATTTAAGTCGGATTTTAAATTTATTTGTCTAAAGATAACATCTTTTCTTATGTTTTCCTCAACTTGGTATGAATCTTCAGATAATTTCTTAAAATATTTTTTAACCCATGAAGGCGGAAGTGTTGAAACTGTTTCTGCAGAATAAACACCTTTTTTAGCTTTTTCCAAAACATTCATAGAAATATCACTTGCAAGAAGCTTTGTATCATATTGGGACTTTTTGGAGCCAAAATATTCGCTTATACACATTGCTATATTATATGGTTCTTCACCGGAGGAGCTGGCTGCACACCAGGTTCTGAGTTCTTTTGATCTTGCACTTTGTTCCCATTTAGGCAGTATCACATTCATCAAAAAGTCAAAATGTTCTTTTTCTCTCATAAAACTTGTATGATTTGTAGTAATCTTACCCAACATGATATTAACTTCAGTGCCTGTTTTATCATTAAAAACCATATCAAAATAATCTTTATAGCTTGTTAAGCCTTTGGAAGACAAAACAGAACCCAATCTGTTTTCTACAAGTGTTTTCTTTTTAGACATATCAATGGCAAACTCTTTTTTTATACGAGCAGCAATTTCAGCGTATTCTTTATCCGTAAGATATATCATAATCTCTCAGCTCACTTTTATTTAATTAAAATTGCTTTGTGTAATTGCATCACTAAAAAGTTGTTCACAATCCAATACTATGTTTATTTGATTATTTACATTTGCCAGATATTTAACATATTTGTTGCTGTTTATCTGTGAAAATTCCGGTACTGATGCCAAATTTTCATCTGTGATTGTAATAACTTCTTCTATTGATTCAACAATAAGTGCAATGGAAAGATCATTTACCTGAATAAGAATAATTGAAGTTCTGTCATCATATGGCTTTGGTTCCTTACCGAATTTCATGCTGACATCAATAGCAGGAACTACTTTACCTCTGGAGTTTAAAATACCCTTTATGTATGATGGAACACCGGGAACTCTTGTAATATGCTGCATTCCGATAATTTCTATTGTATAAACAATTTCTATTCCATATCTTTGGTCTCCGACATTGAAAGTTAAGATTTTTCCTTTCAAATCATCGTCATTATTAAGTGTAACTGTATTTTCAGTCATCTATATTCCTCCTTTAATAAGCATTCAAAATACTTGGAACATCCAAAACAAGGCTTATACTTCCATCTCCCAAAATTGTACAGCCGGATATACCAATATCCTTTAGATTGTAGCTGCTGAAGTAATTAGGCATTGACTTAACAACTACTTGCTGCTGTCCAATTAAGCGGTCAGTAAACAGACAAGCTCTCTTATCATCTGCTTCAACCAAAATAAGTATGCCTTCCTGAAGGTCTGTAACAGCATTTTCCACATTATAAATATTTTGAAGTCTTATAATAGGATAACATTCGCCTCTTATCATAATCATTTCTGTTCCATTTGTATCGTTGATGAGCTGACCCTTATCAGCCTTAAAGGATTCCTTCATGCTGTTAATCGGGAGAGTGTATACAGAATCACCAACTTTAATTTTCATACCCATAACAATAGCCAAAGTAAGCGGGATTTTAATAATAAAGCTGGTGCCTTCACCCACTTTACTTTCAATATTAATAATTCCGCCGACTTTTTCAATATTCTTTTTTACAACGTCCATGCCGACACCGCGTCCGGAATATTCTGTAACTTTTTCCTTGGTGGAGAAACCTGCCATCATTACAAAGTTAAGGATTTCACGCTCTGTATAATCCTGTTCGTCCTTTGTAAGAAGTCCGTTTTCCCTTGCCTTAGCCATAAGTTTTTGAGGATCCATACCTTTACCATTATCATGAATAGTAATGATAACCTCACCACCTGTATTTTCAGCGGACAAAATTACAGTTCCCTTTTCAGGTTTGCCTGCGGCAGCTCTTTCTTCTATTGTTTCTATACCATGGTCCATGGAATTTCTTACAAGGTGCATCAATGGGTCGCTCAAAGCATCGATAATTGTCTTGTCAAGTTCGGTTTCTCCTCCCTCAATAACAAGTTCAACATCCTTGCCCAAATCCTTGCTCATATCACGAACAAGTCTGTGCATCTTATTAAACACACCGGACACAGGTACCATTCGCAGATTCATAACAAGATCACGAAGTTCACTTGTAAGTTTTCTGAGCTGTCTTGCAGATTTATTAAAATCATCAAGCTGCAATCCTTCCAAATCAGGACTTGCGGAAACCATGGATTCAGTAATAACAACTTCACCTACTATTTCCATAAGCTGGTCAAGTTTTGTAAGGTTTACATTAATAAGATTTTGTTTAACAGAACCTGATTTAAGCTGACTAATAGTATTATTTGCCTGCTCAGCCGGTGTTTTGGGTTTAACAGGTTCTTTCTTAACTTCAACGGGTTTTTGTTTTTCTTCTTTCTTTTGTTCTTCCTTGTGTTCTTCTTCCTTTTTGCCCTCATTAATTATTTCAAAATTCTTAACATTAAGAGCGGATTGAATAACATCAAATACATCTTTATCAGTTGTAAAGCTTTTGAATTTTACAAGGAACCCATTTTCAACTATTTCAGCGGAAGATTCGGAATTTGTTTCTATATCTTCCGGATAGTATTTAATTTCTTCACAGTATTCTTTAAGAGATGTGATAAGCATAAATGCTCTGAGGTTTTCCATTAAACATCCATCTTCAAAGAAAACTCTTACAGAAACAAGTCCATCATCATCTTTATTGAGAGCAGGCTCTGTGGTCTTTTTCTCAGCAACCTCTTTTTTCGGAGCTGGAGCTTTTCCGGTAAGCTTTGCATGACACTCCATAAGTTCATTTACCAGTTGTTCGCTGTCACCATCCGGTTCATTTCCGTTTTGAATTTCTTCAATTTGAAGTTTTATAAAATCGGAACCTTTAAAAACAAGATCAAAAATCTCATCATTTCCTTCAAGTTTAGAATGATCCTCTCTTATAACAAAAAACAAGTCTTCAATTTTATGAGCAACTGTGGCAATACAATCAAAGCTCATCATGCCTGCTGAACCTTTAATAGTATGCATTATACGGAAAATTTCATTTACATTGTCGGTTGTAAAAGCCTTATCCTTTTCCGCTTCAATCATAATTTCATCTAATTGATCAAGCAATGTGGATGTTTCAAATATAAACATATCCAGCATTGAATCTTTAGTATCCAAAGTTCCCAAAAATACTCACCTTTTTCCTTCTAAATTTAAATATACTATTTGGAACATATTATATCACATATTATTATTTATTGGAAGTATTATTTTGATTTTTTTGTATTTTAAATAGCATTTTTCTACTTTTAGGTAATTTGACCTTGGATATTTAACAATATATTGTATGTAATACCTTAAAATAGTTTTTTTTTGCTTATTTTATTTATAAATATGCCGATATAATAAATGTATTTTAATTTTTTATTAAAAAATATTGAAAAAAATAATTAAAACTGTTATATATATATATTATGTATGTTATTCTACAATTTAGGGAAAGGGGGAATATAATTGTCAGATATTTTACCTGTTAATCAAAGTGTAAATGCCAAAATGAATATAAACCAAAACCATGTCCGCCCTGATCAGCAGACACATCAGCCAGCAAATAATTTTAATATAGTGGATTTGGCAAAGGTTTTAAAACCTAATAACAGAGATGATTTAGCCGACAACAGCTTTTTGGAACAGCAGAAACAACTGCTTACCGAAAAATTCTTCTTCAATCTTGTAAAAGAGCCGGGTCTTGCTGCAAGCTCTCTTAAAAATATATTTAACTCATATCTCATATTGGCTCTTTCTAACAAAAATATTTCTATAAATATGGAAGAAATGGCAAATCTGGTTAAAGCCATGACTTTGGATTACAGTCAAATGCTTAATGAACTTTTCACTCAGGCTGAAGGAATGAGCTTATTCAAAGGCGAATTTTTTGATATTCTTCGCCTGCTTTATGACAGCTCCTCAGATACTGATTTTAAAGCAGGGATTGTAAAACTTTTAAAAGGAATCAGCATTTGTTCATCTAATTCCAATGTTATAAACTCACTCAAATCAAATTTAAAAGAGCTTATGGATATTCTCCCGGAACGCTCTGTTCATTATCAGAATATGAAAGAAGTTCTGGAAATGCTGGAAAACCTCAGCAAAAAATTAAATGTATCTGTTCCTGATGAACTTTCCTATAAAGTAGCTTATACGGAACAAAAAAATCTTGATGAAACTGCTCATTTGCAAATTGAGGAACTTATAAAACAGCAAAACCAAAATGCAGATAAATTAAATCAAAACTTCAGTGCAGAAAAAAATTTACTGATAAATTCAGGAGATAATAATATTTTTTCGGAAGAATACAGTAAAAACATTCTCAAATATCTGGAAGAAATAAAAAATTCCTTTTCTGAGGCTGTATCCAAATTGCAGACAAGTCCTTTTGCAACAGCGGAAACAGAAAAATTCGTAACTCTTGCCACTTATAATTTATCTTTCATAAATGGAACTCCTGTAAACATGGATAATCTGTTTGCTTCGGTTTTGGTAAAACTTTCCGACAACAGGGATTTAGCAAATTATTTTGTTTCTGCTTATGAAAAATTCTGCGAACAAAATGCTCAACCAACAATTCAAAAATCAGATTTGATAGATTCAATTTCCAAGTTCATTACTTCATATTATTCAAATCCTTCTGCAAATACCATCGGAAATTCGGAAATAAATAATATTCTCCGCAGTCTTATTGCTGCACCAAACTCTTTTACACCTTTGCTCCATTTCATACTGCCCATGAAATATAACATCGCTCAGGGGTTTGGTGAGCTATGGGTTGACCCCTATGAAATTGCCAAGGATAAAAAGGGAAATGTTCAAGATGAGAGAGCTATTCATGTTTTCTTTGTTGCGGATATAATGGATATAGGATATTTTGAAACAGAGATTTATCTGTTAAACAATACTCTGAACGTAAATGTTTTATGTCCACCCGATCATGTAAACAGTTTTAAATCCATGAAAGACCGCATTACAAAAGCAATTTCTTCCACAACCAGCTATAAATTTGAAGGCTTAAACATAGAAAAGTTAGAAAGAAAAAGGGCTTTGCCTCAAGTATTCACCAAATTATCAGAGAAAAGAGATGGTTTCAGTGTCAGCGTATAACAATGAAAAAAAAGCACCCAATCAAAAAGCTGTAGCACTAAAATATAATGCACAGACAGATGCTGCTCCCATTATAGTTGCATCAGGATACGGTCATATTGCTGAACAAATTATCAATATTGCCGATGAAAACGGTGTACCTGTTTTCAGAGATACAAATGCTGTTTCTGTTCTCTCAATGCTTGATGTGGGCAGTCCTGTACCACCGGAAGTTTATGAATTGGTAGCCACTATATATCTGAATCTTTTGCAGATTTCTGATGAAATAAAACAGAAAAATATGAAAAACTTTCAAAAACCACAGGATACCTCTGCCGGCAATAAATAATTTTAATTAGTCATCTATATTAAATATGCAAAAAATCGGTCTCTCATGAGAGACCGATTTATTTTTAGGAGAAGTTTATTATATTGTGATGTAAATTACTTTACTTTCTTTGAAACTGCAACTGCACCTGCTGTTGAAAGAATCAACATAAGAGCTGCTGCCATCATATCGCTGCCTGCACCTGTGGAAGGGTTATCCTTGTTTCCGTCAGGCTTAACTGTAGGAGTTTCAGATGGAACATTTGAAGTTGTATCATCATTTACAAATTTAAGTTCTTTATCAGAAATAACATAAGATGTTAGAGTTCTTGTTTTGAAAGTTAATGCTTCGTATTCTTCATCATATTTTGTTTTTATTTCTTTAAGACCTGTGTTTGTCTTTTCGTATACAAATACATTTTCATTTCCCAACAACATCATTGTGCCTATTCTTCCAAAAGAAGGCTGAGCTTCAAATGTGAGGAATTCAATGTTAGCATTTGGGTTTTGGTCAAGAATTTCGGTGTCAGGCTTTGTTGTATATCCCATGTGCAAATCACCTTGATTTGTAACATTTACAACAAACATGGCTATATCACCGAAAGTAAGTTCCAAATCACCTTCTGTGCCGGAGAAATCAAGTACAGGCTGAGAATTATCTACTGTGTGGTAACTGCCTGTAACTTCTGCTTTGTCAAATCCTACAACTGTATTGATAACTTTGCTTTCTGCTGCTGTGGAAGTGCTTTGATTTTTCTTAATAACTTTTACAGAACCAATAAAATCTACCGGTTTTACATTGAGAGAAGATTTTGTATATACAGCTACAAAGTATCTGTAGTCATTGGTAAATACTTCTGTGTACATCTTCATAACATTTGCTTTATCATTTTCATCTAAAGGTAAAAGATGATCAGGATTTTCACAATCCTTTATTTTACATGATTCATCATGTTTTTTAGCTTCGTTCAAAGCTGTTGTCAATTCTTCCAGAGTTTCATAGCTGTCTTTTAAACCAAAAGGTGCTTTTTCACCTTTTTTAATTGTGTATTTTCCTGTTTTTTCAGCAGTTTTCTTATTTTCAATAGCTGCTTTTTGGAAAACTTCACCGCCGCTGATCCAATCTGTTACAACCTTATGGTTTTTAACATCTGTGGAAGTGATTTTATCATAGCTTTCGGACAAAAGTTCAATATAAATTTTTTCTCCGGGCTTAATGTGTTCATCATTCTTCACTTCGTACAAAATACCATCATTGTCCTTATATATTCTTGAGCTGTCATTAACCATAATAGTTGTCACATCTGCTGCAAAAGCCATTGTGGACATAGAAGCCACCATTGCTGCTGCCATTACGGATGAAAGTAGTTTTTTCATCTCTTTTTCCTCGCTTTCATTTTTTAAAAAGATTTTTTAGGTAGTTCCTGTTCCCGACTACCACCCGGGAACAGTGCTTATTATAAATCATCAAAACAAAAAAATCAATACCGTTTTGAAACTGATTTGTAATTATTTCGTAATTTTTATACAGCGTTTTGCACTTTTTTTATTTGTTTTTATCATCAAATTTATGATATTTTTATATATAAACTGTAAAAAATATGGTTTTCAGTTTTTTGTTTCCTACTCAGACTGACAAATACAGTTATTATATGTAAATAGATGAAATAAATTTAAGTGAATTTTAAATATATGCATTTCTTGCCTATATAAAGCGGTTTTATCCATAAAAATTTCTATGTTTTTATTGCTGTTTATTTGACAATATTCTTATAAAGAGTTATAATATTTTCGGAGAATTCTTACTTTTCCACAATAAATTTGTTTATTATTTTGCCATAAGACGGAACGGAGTGTTTAATATGAATAAAGTATTAGTTGAAACCAGCGCAAGACATGTTCACCTTTGTGAAGAACATATCAAAGTATTGTTTGGAGAAAATGCAAGCCTTACAAAGAAAAAAGACCTCTCCCAACCAGGTCAGTTTGCCTGTGAAGAAAGAGTTACAATCGTAGGCCCTAAAAAATCCATCGAAAGATGTGTAATTCTTGGACCTGCCAGAAAAGCAACTCAGGTTGAAGTTTCCCTCACAGATGCAAGAACTTTGGGAATTGATGCCCCTGTAAGAGAATCCGGTGATGTTGCTGGCAGTGGTGCCTGCAAATTGGTAGGCCCTGCAGGTGAAGTTGAAATTTCCGAAGGTGTTATCGCTGCTAAGCGTCATATCCACCTTACACCTGCTGATGCTGAAACATTCGGCGTTAAAGATAAGGAAAATGTAAAGGTTAAGATTGACTCAAATGGAAGAAGTCTTATATTTGATGATGTAGTATGCCGTGTAAGTCCAAGCTATGCTACAGCTATGCATATAGATACAGATGAATCCAATGCAGCTTTCTGTATGGGTGAAGTTTACGGTGAAATTATCAAGTAATCTGTAAATTTAATTCTTATGAAATTTTAAAAAAATACCCCGAATTTTTTAAAACTCGGGGTATTTTTATATAAATATTTATTAAAGGCTGTTTATACTTTTTTTATTATTTTTTTCCTTAAAACCTTAAAATAAACTGTTATAAGCAAGGTCAGTGCAAAATCATAAAAAGCAAAAGTTATGTTGCCTAACACCAGCAAAAGTATTTCTCCTGCTTTTCCCATAGCTCCCATTTCCATTATAGCTTCTGTTGCACCTATAAATTTGATAAGTACTGTATACATCAAAATCATAGCTGTATTAAATATAAGAAATTTTACAACTATTTGAATTGGTTTAAGTTTAATTTTTCTTTCAATAGCCTGTTTAAGTATTGGGTAATATCCAAAAAATGCTATAAAAATCAGAGCTGCTTCTTTATCGGGAACTATAAACATTGAAAGCAAGGACACCGCAGTGTAAACAAGCCATGCTGTAGAAGGACCGTTTTCTATAACAACAATTATAAGTATAATACCTGCCATAGCTGGCAAAGCATAAGTAGCAAACGGAAATAATCCCGTCAGAAACATAAGCACCAGACAAAGGGATGATGCCAGTCCTCCCAAAGCTACCTGTGTACTTTTTCTCATTTTCTTTTCATTTTTCATTTTCTAACAGCACCTTATCAAATCTCCACCCATACATTCGCAGCAGCAGTCTGCACATATAAGCCCCTGGCATACATCACATCCTGAGCAATTACTGGAAGTGGTATTATATCCTCCTGTATAGGAATTTCCTGGATAACCCTGCTGTCTTTGCCACTGAAGCTGTGTCAATGCTCTTCTATATTCTTCATTGGATGGATCTCTTTGAACAGCTATTCTGAAATAGGTAAATGCCTCATTTGCCCAGCCTCTTGTGTAGTAGATACTTCCCTTTAGGAAATACCATTCTGCATCTCTGGAACTTTCCGGTACACCGTCCAAAATTTCTTCGGCATCTGTAATTCTCTTTTCATTGATAAGTCTGCGTACATCGGCAAACTGTGAACTTCTTCCACTGCTTCCTGACTGTCCGTAGCTGTATCCTGTGGATGATTGTCCATATGAATAAGAATTTCCGCTGCCTTTTTTTCTCATTTCCACAATTTGATCATAGGCACCGTTTATTTCTTTCATTTTTTCAGCGGCAAGGTCTGCCAGAGGATTATTTACATAAGCATCGGGATGATATTTTCTTGCCAAATCTCTGTATACCGATTTAATATGTTCATCTGAATCGCTGGGAGATACTCCCAAAACTTTGTATGGGTCTGTCATCAATCTACATCCAATCTGCCTTTATGGCTTTTATATTTTATCAAATTCCTGACGATTTTTTAAATCAATGGAATTTACCACGGATTTCATACCAAGATAAAAAATATTATCCAATATGTGTTTATAACATTTTATATCCAAAAGCTCGTAAGCCTTTATGGTTTCCGCAATATTTAAATACAAAACAGCTTTAATTTCATTTATAATATCATCAGTATTATTTTTTTCAAAGCTTTGCAAATTATACGATATTATAAACGGATTATAGCTTTTTGATTTAAAATCATTTTGCAAATCATCAAATGCATCACAAAAATATATAAATTTACCAAGGAAATATCCCATTTGTTCCAAAACTCTTTTCTGCATGGTATCATCTGTAATATTTCCGAAAATATATGCCAGGGATTTTGCTGTGGGTTCTGCTGCTTTGTCAATGGAGCTGCATTTTTCACTTTCCAATTTTGCTTGTTCAGACATTTTTTCACCTATATATTTGTCTGTTTTTTCATTTTGTTTCAGGGCTTTTTTTCTGAAATTTTTCGCAAAAGGATATATCATATACCATAAAATCTTTTTGAAAAATGTTTCATCTTTAATGTTGTCTTTAGCTTTGTAATAAAACAGCAGCATGGCAATATCCGAGGCATAATCCACTCCGCCACAGTGCTGACAGCAATCTTTTTTCTTTAGTGGATTAAAAAGGCAGCCTTCACATTTGGTTTTTGGCATATCTCCATGAACCGCTGTGTAAAGCAGCGACAGAAAAGATAAATCATAGCTAAGTGTAAGCCGTGAAAATATCCCGAATTTTCTGCCCATCTCCTTGCAAAGGCCACAGTAAAAAGATTTATACACATCATATTCTATAAACCTCATTTGTGGCTTATAGGGTTTTACATATCCGAACAAATCAGCACTCCCATATATTTTTTATAATTTTATTGCATAGTAATTATAGTACAATATATTTAATTAAAAAAGGTTAAGAAATTGTTAATTCTATATAGTTATTTTGGTTTTTAACTGATTTTAAATCTCAAAGGAGGTTTTTATGAATATAATTACAATGTTTTTTCTGGCTTTGGGGCTTTCAGCAGATGCTTTTACTGTTTCTGTAACCAATGGCATTTGCTATAAAGATATAAATGAAGGCAGAAAATTTTTTTCCGCCTGTTGTTTTGGATTATCTCAGGGGCTTATGCCCTGTATGGGATATTATTTCGGAAATATGTGTCAAAAATTCATTACATTTTTTGACCGTTGGCTTATACTGATTATTCTGTGTTTTTTAGGAATTAATATGATTTTTTCAACATTAAAAGAGAAAAAAAAACCTGACTGCAGTATATCTCCCAAAATATTTTCCTATAATCTTATCTTTATGCAAACTATTGCCACCAGTATTGATGCACTTTCTGTAGGTATTGCACTTGCAACAGAAAATGTAAATATTATATCGTGTGCTTTTATAATTGCTGTTGTAACTTTTGGTCTTTGTCAGATTGGATTAAAAATCGGTGAAAAGTTCGGCAATTTCTTAAAGGATAAAGCGGAAATTACAGGTGGAATTATACTTATTTTAATAGGGATAAAATTGTTTTTAGAAAAATAAATTAATATAAAACATATTAAATTTAATGATAAACATTAAAAAAGCATTGACAAACATATAATTATGTGTTATTATTGCCTCAACATAAAAAGGAGGTAAATTTTATGAACACAAAAATTATTAAAACAGCAAAAATTCTCAAAAACTTCATTTCGGTGATTTTAGGTCTTACTATTGCAGGAGGTATAATAATTTTAATAATTTCGAGTATACTTATGTTTACAAATCCCGAAAATATTAACTACAGAACCACTCTTTCACTTGGCTATTTGGATATTTTATTAAGTGATCCTTTATCACCTCAAAATTTTAAAATTATTTTAGCTATAAATACAATA
>JAHHUB010000080.1 GCA_020024175.1 Oscillospiraceae bacterium
TGAATAAGACGAAAAATCAGGGGCAATCCCAAAGGATCACCCCTGACAGATAGTTATGTGCAAATCAGCTTGGTGTCACCAGATGAAAGAATTTTCGTGTTTTCTGAATTACTTCCTTATCCGGCATATGCAAAAGTATGTGTGGTATTTTAGTATTTATATATTTGCTAAACCGTAAAATGTAAATCCCTTTGTTTATTTTGCTTCGGAGAGTCTGTCAAAGAGTTTCTCGTTTTCTTTAATCTTCTTTTCATTGCCAAATACTACATAAAGATTCTTGTCTGTAATCTTTGTGAGCATATCTCCAAGAGCGTTAATTTCGGAAAGTTTGGCAGAAAGAACCTCATCTCTTCTTGTCTGACGGTCTTTATCTGTAATATGTGCTATCATATTATTTACTGCCATAACACATTTTTGTTCAGCGGTTTTTGGCATATCCATAGAGGAAATTGTACCTATAATATAATTGTTAAATTCTGTTTCTGTCAGTTCCAAATTCTTAAAGTATTCACCGGCTTCTCTGTAAACTTTCATGGAATTGTTAAGATGTGGATCTCTGTAGCTGGAGAACATAACACCTTCATTTGTAATTCTGAAAGGTGCACCGTAAGCTCCACCCAATACTCTGATATTGTTCCATGCATAATCTGTGGACATAATTGTTTGAAGAACATCCATCTTTCCTGTATGTTTAATACCAAATTCTTTAAAGTCATAACCCATTGTTACATATTGTACATTAGATGTGGTCATAATACCTTCATTGATATGTGTTCTTTCAAACTTTTGAGCAGTAGGAACAGAAACAGGTTTAAATTCACTGCAAATCTTATCAATTTCTTTTTCAAACAATTCTTTTATGTGATTATTTCCCGCTACAGAAACAATGGTATTATTGCTGTTAAGAACCTTTTTGAGTACTGCTTCGGATTTAGAAATAAATTCATCAGCCTTTTTATCAAAGTTGTTGGCAATATCTTTAACAAACTGGTAGTAAGTATAGAATTTACAATTTTCAGTAAATCTTGAAGCAGGGGAAAGATTAGCTCCAACTCTTATCATACCATAAATATGTCCGTTAGAAATCATTTCACTTTCCATACGGCTAACAATAATATTAAGAATTTGTTTAAGTCTTTCCTTTGAGTTAAAATTGGTTTTATTGAGAATTTCTTTAATAATTTCCACAGCATTTGGGAATTTTTCTTCCATAGCCTTAAAGTTAATTTCAAAGAATTTATAAGCCTTGTCACTGTCATTGTTGTCAGAAATTGCACTGGCTGTAAAGCTTATATCTCCAATGTTTTCCATTATTGCATTAGGCAATGTGGTAACAGTGTAATTTTCAGTTGGCAGCATGGACAAAGCATTGCACACAAAACCGAGATATGGCAGTTCTTCACTTTCAAGAACACTTGCATCAGTTAACATTCTTCCGTAAACTATACCATTTGTTTCAGCATTGTAATGATAAAGATTATATCCGTTTTTCTTAGTTTCAGAAACTGACAAATCGGAAACTTTCTTTTCAATATCGGAAACTTTAAGGTTTGGTATAGTTTTTAAATCTTCTTCACTGTCAGGTGTTCTCTGACGAAGTTTGAGAACAGCTTCTTCATCCATAATGGCTTTAATTTGTTCATCGGACAAAGTTGCCTTAAAGTCAGCCAGTTTCTTGGCAAGAGCATCAGCCTTCTTTTCAGAAAGTCCTTTTTCCGGATTCAAAATTATCTTAGCACGGAACTGGTTGTCAATGAGATATTTTTTAATAAGACCTTCAAATCCCTTATTTTCCAGAAGGCTCTTAGCATAGTCAAATTGACCGTTAATTTTGAGTTCTTCAAAGGGATCTCTGCCATAGAAGTAACGGGCAAATATGGAGGAAGCCATGTTGACGCCTCTGCCTGCCTTTATTGTGATATATTCTTTGTTGGAAAACTCATTGCTCAAAATACAACCTTCAATAAGCTTTCTGTCAATTCCGTTTTCGGAAAGTTCTTTGAGGGAAGATTCAATAATGTCAAAAATCTTCTTGGCATTTTCATCAGTTGTATTTTGAATAATAATATTAAATGTAGGCTGAAGTTTGTGATTGTCAAAATAGCACTGAATATTCTGGCAAAGTCCCGCATCCAAAATCTTATTTTTAATGCATGCTGAGTCAGCATTAAACAGAGCAGAAGCCATTGTGTCCATAGCTGTTGCCAATTTTGAATCAATGCCTTCCGGAATTACATAGGTAATTTCTGCATAGGTTTTTCCTTCATCGCTGTCATCTTTGCCTATGGAGTATGTTCCTTTCAGGTTCTTTTCCTTATCAAAAGGCTTTGTAAGGCCGATTTCAGAGTCAATTTCCTTAAAGTCAAATTTGGAGAGATAATCTCTGTCCAATATTTCCATAATTTCGGCTGCGTCAATATCACCATAAATATAAATGCAGCAATTTGACGGGTGATAGTACTTTTCATGGAAAGCCTTAAAATCTTCATATGTAAGTTCGGGAATTACATCAGGATCTCCGCCGGAAGAATACTGATAGCAGTTGTCAAAAATTGCATTTGTGATTTCATTGTCCAAAATTTCTTCAGGGGAGGAATATGCCCCCTTCATTTCGTTATATACAACACCATTTAATGTTAAAGGTGCATCTTTATCGGCAATTTCATAATGCCAGCCTTCCTGCATGAATATTTCTTTAATTGTTTTCATCTTAGGGTTAAAAACAGCGTCCACATAAATATGGAGAATATTTTTGTAATCCTCTATATTTTGTGATGAGAAGGGGTACATTGTTTTATCCGGATAAGTCATCGCATTGAGGAATGTGTTTAGAGAGCCTTTCATCAAATCCACAAAAGGTTCTTTTGTAGTAAATTTATCGGAACCGCAGAGCACACTGTGTTCGATAATATGGGGCACACCTGTGCTGTCATGGGGAGGTGTTCTGAATCCGATTGCAAATGCCTTGTTTTTATCATCTGTTTTGAGAAAAACAAGGTGAGCCTTAGTTTTTTGGTGAACATATTCAAATCCTTCACCGTTGACTTCGCTGATTTTTTGGCTTTTAACAAGTTCAAAGCCACTGATATGTTTTTCCATATTCATTCTCCTTATACATTAAATTTGCATGACAAATAGTACCTTATTAAGTGTATCACTAATACATTACAAAAGTCAAACAAAAACCAAAATATTAAAAGATTTTTAAAAATACTATTGAGATTAATTAAATATGTTATATAATAAATAAGATGATAATCCATAACCCTATATGAAAGGACTTTTTTTATATGATATTCGCAGATCTGACTTTTTTGTATTTTTTTCTGCCTTTAAATATAATCCTATATTTTATTTCAAAAAATCTTATTTACAGAAATATGGTTTTGATTGTTTTTTCACTTTTTTTCTATGCCTGGGGCGAACCTATATGGATTGGCCTTTTAATTTTTTCCGGTGTAATTAATTACTATGCTGCACGGGTTATAGAAAAATACCGAAACACTCCAAAGTCAAAACTTGCGCTTATCTTATCAACTGCCATAAATTTAGGTTTTTTGGTGCTTTTTAAATACAGCGGTTTTTTAGCGGAAACCATAAATTTACTGGGATTTAATCTCCCCATACCTAAGTTTTCACTTCCCATAGGTATTTCTTTTTATACATTCCAAACCATTTCATATGTAGTTGATGTATACAAAAATAAAATTCATGCACAAAAGCATTTTTCCAAATTTTTTATGTATGTTTCCCTATATCCACAACTTGTGGCAGGTCCAATAGTGCTTTATAAACAAGTGTCAGCGGAAATAGATTTCCGTGAAACTGATATAAGATCCATAAGCACAGGAGCCACAAGATTTATTTATGGTCTTTCCAAAAAAGTAATTGTGGCAAACGGTGCCGGACTTTTGGCTTCACAATATTTAAACGGGGATTTATCATCTCTTTCCGTTGCCGGAGCATGGTTTGGCATATTTATGTATACACTGCAAATTTACTACGATTTTTCCGGCTACTCAGATATGGCAATAGGACTTGGCAGAATATTCGGATTTAATTACCCCGAAAACTTTTGTTACCCCTATATTTCCGGTTCTGCCACAGAATTTTGGCGTCGCTGGCACATAACTTTAAGCGGATTTTTCAGAGATTATGTTTATATACCTTTAGGCGGCAACAAAAATCATATGTACCGCAATTTATTTATAGTATGGTTTTTAACCGGACTTTGGCATGGAGCCAGCTTTAATTTTATTATATGGGGACTTTTTTGGGGTGTACTAATTGCTATGGAAAAGAAATTCCTTTTAAAATATCTTCAAAAACTTCCATGGTATATTAACAGACCTTATATGTGGATTGTAATTATGGTAAGCTGGGCAATTTTCTATTTTACCGATTTAAATAAACTTGGACAATTTATTCAGATTATGTTTGGATTTTCCGGTCATCCTCTTTCTGACATCAGTACAGAAATTAATTTTGTAAATAACCTGATTTGGATAGTAATTTCCGTGTTTTTCTCAATGCCCATGCTCAAAGGTTTTGAATATATGGCAGTCAATGAATTTGAGCCTAAACATCAAAGCATTATGCTATATGTCCATATCGGAATAAATGTTGTGCTTCTCTTTATATGCACATCACTTTTATGTGGTCAGGCATATAATCCGTTCTTATACTATAAATTTTAGGAGGTAGATTTATATGAGAAAAACTTATAACAAATTTCCCCCTGAAATTTACAGCAAAACCATGTCAATAACCAATTTGATTATTTTGCTTACAATTATTTTGGCACTTTGCTTTATGTTTTTTATTTTTCCAAAAGAAACCGAATCTGAAGATGAAAAAAGAAAACTGGCAACTATTTCTCCCATAACCGCCGAAACAATTTTTTCAGGGAAAACAGCGGAGGAAATTACCGCTTATGTCAGTGATCATTTCCCTTTCAGAAAATTTTTCATAGCTTTTTCAAATCAGCTTGAAAATATGAAGGGATTTAAAATTGACAATGTAAAAATCCATGGTGTTCCCTCCTCTTCCGAAGAATCTGATTTTGAAATACCGGAAAGTTCCGATGAAAGTGAAACATCAAATTCTGATACTAATGACCTTTCTTCCGAAAAAAACGATGAATCCATGGCATCGGAATCAGCAGAAGAATCCTCCTCTCAAAGCAGTGATGAATCTTCAATCAATTCATCTGAGGAATCGGATATTGATAATGATGTATATCAAGGGGGAGAACAGCAGGGTTACACCTTTATTTATAAAGACAGAGCTATGGGACTTTTTGGCGGCAACAATAAAATGGGACAGTGGTATGCTTCTGTATTAAACAAATATCACAGCGTTTTAGGAGACGATGTAAAAATTTATAATATGGTTGTCCCCACCAGTGTTGACTTTTATATCCCCGAAAAATATAAAAGTGTTACACAGCCACAAAAACCCAGCATTGAAAATATTTATTCAAATTTAGACAGTGGTATTACACATATAAATGTTTATGACACTTTACAGCAGCACAAGGACGAATATATCTATTTCCGCACTGACCACCACTGGACAGGACTGGGTGCATATTATGCGTACACAGAATTTGCAAAAGCTGCAGGATTTACTCCTGTACCCCTTGAAAAATTCACCACCAGAAGACTTGAGAATTTTTTGGGAACTTTGTACAGTCTTACTAAGGACAGCAAACTTAAAGATCACCCTGACTATGTGGATTATTATTTGATAGACACTCCTCATGAAGTATACAGATATATGAAAAATGCCCCATATGTACCTATAAAAACATCTCTGCATGGTGAATATGCAGTAAGCCCCAACTCCTATTCGGTTTTTCTTCATGGGGATTTTCCGCTTATGAAAATAAAAACCAATCTTAATAACGGCAAAAAAATCGCAGTGGTAAAAGAATCTTATGGAAATGCTTTTTCTCCGTTTTTGGTAAATCATTATGAAGAAGTTTATGTGGTTGATGAAAGATACTTCCAGCTTGGATTTATTGATTTTATTAAACAAAACGGCATTAATGAACTTGTCTTTGTAAATAATGTAATGGCAGCAAACACACCTTATCATATCAAAAATATAGAGAGAATAATGTATCAAACCTTTGTACCCCCTGTAGTTCCCTCAAAGGAACCGGAAAAACCTTCTTCCGAAAACTCTGAGCAAAGTTCTTTAGATGAATCTTCAAAACAATCCTCTGATAAATCTTCCTCCAAGGAAAGCTCAGAAAACTCCGAAGAAAACAGTTCATCATCAGATTCCTTTGAAGACTCAGAGTCATCTTCGGATACACAGGAATAAAACAGTTGCTTTTATCACAGAAAAAATATATAATTAAACTTATGATAAAAGAATCAGAGAAAGGCAGATAATATAATGGCAGAACAAAAGAAAATGGTAGAAGCCATAACTTCTATGGAAGTTGACTTCGCAAAATGGTACACAGATGTTGTTAAAAAAGCTCAGCTTGTTGATT
The DNA here is from genome assembly GCA_020024175.1 of Oscillospiraceae bacterium. Classification (GTDB taxonomy): domain Bacteria; phylum Bacillota; class Clostridia; order Oscillospirales; family Ruminococcaceae; genus JAHHUA01. The sequence goes on from JAHHUB010000080.1 coordinate 6,506, forward strand.
ACTCCAGTATAAAAGGCTGCACTATAGTACAGCCCTATGGTACAGCAATCTGGGAAAACTTCAGAGATTTGCTGGATAAGCGTCTTAAAAAATGCGGACATGAAAATGTAATGATGCCTATGTTCATTCCCGAAAACCTCCTCCAAAAAGAAAAAGACCATGTTGAAGGCTTTGCACCGGAAGTTGCATGGGTTACTCATGGGGGAAATGAAAAACTCACAGAAAGACTTTGCGTAAGACCCACTTCTGAAACACTTTTCTGTGAACACTATCAAAAAGTGATAAACTCATACAGAGATTTGCCTAAGCTATACAATCAATGGTGCAGTGTTGTCAGATGGGAAAAAACCACAAGACCTTTTCTGCGTACAACAGAATTTTGGTGGCAGGAAGGCCACACAATGCATGAAACTGCTGAAGATGCTATTACCGAAACTAAGAATATTCTGGATATATACGCTGATATATGTGAACAGGACTTGGCTATTCCTGTTATCAAAGGCAAAAAAACAGACAAGGAAAAATTCGCAGGTGCAGAAGCTACTTACACAATAGAAGCCATGATGCACGACGGCAAGGCACTTCAAAGCGGTACCAGTCACTATTTCGGCGATGGTTTCAGCAAGGCTTTTGATATTACATTTACAGGCAGAGACAATAAGCCTCACAATCCATTTCAAACATCTTGGGGTATGTCCACCAGAATTATCGGTGCTATCATTATGACACATGGCGATAATGACGGTTTAGTTCTTCCTCCTGCAGTGGCTCCTACACAGGTTATTGTTATACCTGTAGCTCAGCACAAACCCGGTGTAATTGAAAAAGCAACTGAAATTACAGAAAAAATCAACAATTTCTGCCGTGCAAAAATTGACATTTCAGACAATCAGCCCGGCTGGAAGTTTGCAGAATATGAAATGAAAGGTGTTCCCCTCCGTTTGGAAATAGGCCCCAAAGATATTGAAAAGAATCAATGTGTTATTGTACGACGGGACAATCGTGAAAAATACTTTGTTTCTCTTGATAATTTGGAAGAAGAAATTCCAAAGCTTTTGGAAACAGTTCGCCAAGGTCTTTACAACAAGGCATTGGAAAACCGTGAAAGAAGAACTTTTGTAGCTCACAATTTTGAAGAAATGATAAAACTGGGTCAGGAACAGGACGGTTTTATTAAATCAATGTGGTGCGGTGATCTTGAATGTGAAATGAAGATTAAAAACGAAGCCGGACTCACTTCACGCTGTATGCCATATGAACAGGAAACCATTTCCGATGTATGTCCTGTTTGCGGAAAGCCTGCAAAACATATGGTTATTTGGGGCAAAGCATATTAATTTTAAATATTATGTATTTACAAGAGCGGATTTGTCAAGGGGGTATTTTGCATTTCAATATGGCTTTGAAAAAGCGGAGGGGTGTCACCCCCCTCTTGGCTGCATAGTGCTACCCA